>JABGWZ010000189.1 GCA_018675995.1 Opitutia bacterium
CCTACTCCATTATTCGGAAAGGAGATTTCAAATTGATTAAATTCTGGGAAGGGATTTATGAACTCTATGACCTGAAGAACGATTTGGGGGAAGCGAATAACCTCGCCGAAAGTAAACCCGGACTCGTTAAAAAACTGGAGAGCGAACTCATTGTCCGATTAAAAGCAGACGGAGCAAAATTACCCAGAAAAAATCCAGAATTTAAAAACTGAACGAAAAATCTTTTTGTCTTGAGAGTGTAATTTTATATTCTTTATTTTTTATTCTCCTCCCAATAAAAATGTCCAAAGCTTTTAATCTGTTCGCAGGAATTCCGGTTCTCCTATTCCTGCCTGTATTGGTTTCAATGGGTAAGGTCGATTTTAACCGACAAATCAGGCCTATTCTTTCCGATAAGTGCTACAAGTGCCATGGTCCGGATGCAAAGAATCAGAAATCTGATTTCCGAATTGATTCATTTGAAGAGGCGATTAAGGAGCATAATGGATTTGTAGGACTGACTCCTGGAAGCCTGGAAGATTCTGAAATCCATTGGCGCATTTATAGTGATGATACAATCGATGTGATGCCCCCACCCGAAAGTAAGCACCCACTCACGGAGGCGGAGAAAAAATTAATTGATCAATGGATCAAGGAGGGTGGGAAATATGAAAAGCACTGGTCCTTTCAGGCGTTGCCACAATCTGTAGATGTACCCGAATCCAAACATCCCAGTCCAAAGAATGAAATTGATCATTTCATCTCCACCCTGCTCGAGAAGTCCCCCCTTCATACCAGTACGGAATCAGACAAAATTACCTGGTTACGAAGAGTCACTTATGACCTTACCGGACTTCCGCCCTCGTTGAATGATGTGGATGCTTTTCTGGTGGATGCATCGAAGGATGCCTACGAAAAGGTGGTCAATCGCCTACTCAATACGGATGAATATGCCGAGCGTATGACTTCCGAATGGTTGGATGTGGCACGATATTCCGACACATATGGCTACCAGGTCGACCGGAACCGTAATGTCTGGCAATGGAGAGACTGGGTGATTCAATCATTTCGCAAGAATCAGGCATATGATCAATTTGTGACCGAACAGATTGCCGGAGATCTTATACCAAATGCCACCCGCGATCAGATCCTCGCTACCTGTTTCAACCGGTTGCATCCTCAAAAGGTGGAAGGTGGAAGCGTACCTGAAGAATTCCGGATCGAGTATGTAGCGGACCGGGTACACACCTTTGGCACCGCTTTTCTTGGACTAACTATGGAATGTACACGTTGCCATGATCATAAATACGACCCGATTACACAGAAGGATTATTTTTCATTATCTGCTTTTTTTAATAATATCGATGAAGCGGGGCTTTATTCATATTTTACCGGATCGACTCCGACTCCGACGCTGGAACTTGGAGATTTACCAAGTGATCAGAAAATCAAATCGGCACAGGAAAACTTGGAGGTATTCAATCAATCAAAAGATGTGGATACCGCCTTTGCCGGTTGGATGAATGAAGTAAAAGCCGAGACGATTGGTCTTGCCCATTATTATTCCAAACCGGTCAAGAACCCTGATCCCAATGGAGTGGATCCTGAATTTAATCCGCTTAGCTTAAAGCCCGCCCTCTGGTTCGACGCCAATGAATATAACAGCACTTCCGGAAACTGGGCAGATCGCAGCGGGAATCAAAACCATGGCACCCGGCATTCAACGCCCAAGATTAATGCCCACAAGTCGAGCGGTTTACAGGTGGTAAGATATCAGTTGAATGACTATCATCAATTTAAGGAAATTAAAAATATCCGCACCGTGTTTTGGGTAATGAGTAAGACACCAGGCAACTCAGGCTCACCCTTGTGTCATCAATCTGCCCATCACTTCTATTCGAACGGAAACAAGTTCTGGCATCCACAACATACCCATGATCATATCCGTAAGGGAAGCCTTCGAATCAATGGTATGAAAGCCAACGCCGAATCAGAATATCCGAACGAATTGGCGGTGGTCTCCCTGCGGACCACCGGGGATGTGATTGCCAGTCGTTTAGGAAAAGATCGTACCCACGGGGGCAATTACAACTGGAATGGTGAGATCGGAGAATTGCTAATCTTTTCGAGTGCACTCGATGATCAGCAGATCGAAAAAATGGAAAATCACCTGATAAACAAATGGAAAATCAAGAGGGCGGTTGAAATCACTTATGCCAAACCGATGGCCTATCTTTCATTCGATGATCGAAATGGGAACCGTTACCCGAACTTGGCAGACCGTTCAAAGGATGCTTCGACCAACGGGAATAACAAAGAGGTGGAAGGAAAGTTCGGTAAGGGAATTCATTTCAGCGGGGACGATGTTCTAAATTTCCCATCCGGGTTTGGAGACTTTAACAGGCACCAGACTTTCACGATGGCGTTTTGGATTAACCCAACTCAGGAATTGGAACGCGGAGTCGTTGTCCGCCGGTCCAAGGCATGGACGGATGCTGCAAGCCGGGGGATAGAGGTATTAATTGAAAATGGGCGGCTGTCCCCTGCCCTGATTCATTTCTGGCCTGGGAATGCCATTCGTATAAAATCAAAAAACAAACTTCCCCTTAACCAATGGACCCATATCGGGCTGACCTACGACGGATCTAGCCATGCAAGCGGCCTGCAACTTTTTGAAAATGGTAAACTGGCAAGCACTGAAGTTATCAGGGATCACTTAACCCGGGAGATCACCGGTGGGGGGGATCCATTTATTGGCTTTGCCCAGAGGATGCGGGATCGTGGATTTAAAAACGGTATGCTTGACGAGTTCTACCTCTTTAACCGGGTAATTTCGGGTTCTGAAATCGAGAAACTGGCAGAACTTCGTAAAAAGATTGATGATTCCGCAGTAAGGGAGATTTTTTTACATTCCGCACACAAGCCAAGCATGGCTGCCAGACAGGCATTGTATAAGGAGAGGAAAAGTTTTGGGGATCAGCGCCAGCGGCTTTCTGAAATCATGGTAATGAAAGAAATGCCCGTTTTACGGGAGACTCACATTTTAGATCGCGGTCATTATGAAAACCGTGGAAAGGTGGTAAACCGGGCAACCCCTGCTGTCCTTACTCCTTTTACAGAAGGTGTTCCTAACGACCGGTTGGGGTTGGCAAGATGGTTAACTTCCTCGGACCATCCCCTACTCGCCCGCGTAACTGTCAATCGCTACTGGCAGATGATTTTTGGCCGGGGATTGGTTTCCACATCGGAGGATTTTGGCATGCAGGGAAAGCCACCCTCGCATCCAGAATTACTTGATTGGCTGGCTAGGGACTTGATTAAGTCAGGATGGAATCTTCATCATCTGCTCAAAAAAATGGTGCTATCACATACCTACCGTCAGGAAAGTAAAATCCTGAAATCCGCATTGGAAGAAGATCCTGAAAATTTATTGCTCAGTCGTGCTCCTACCTATCGGTTACCTGCTGAAATGATCCGGGACAGTCTACTCGCTCATAGCGGATTATTGCATAAAAAAATCGGGGGCCCGGGTGCGAAGCCCTATGATTTAAAAGTATCTTTTAAACCGATTAACCCGGACGGCGCCCCTAATGTTTACCGTCGGAGTGTCTACACCTTTTGGAAACGAACCGGCCCCACTCCGGTAATGATGGCCCTGGATGCATCCAAGCGCGATGTCTGCACGGTACGCAGGGAACGGACAGACTCAGCATCGCAGGCCCTGATCATGCTTAATGGTACCCAGTTTGTAGAAACAGCTCGGGCAACTGCGGATATACTTATCCAAAATCACGGAAGCACTAATCCAAGTAACTTGATCGAGGAAGCATTCAAAAAACTGACCAGTCGATCGCCAAGTGAGCAGGAATCCAAAATTCTCCGAAATTTATTGGAGGAACAGAAAAAATATTTCACCGATGATAAAGAAACAGAAAAATTTCTGAAGGTTGGCTATTACCAAGCAAAAGCAAAAGACAAGAAATATTTGGCCGCAGTGACCAGCTTGGTATCAACCTTGATGAATTTTGATGGAACCCTTTCCAAAAGATAAAATAAAGTATGAATCAAAATAAATGCACCGGTTTTGAATCCCCACTTGGTTTGCCCCGTAGAAACTTCCTTCAGCGTTTTGGTGGAGGACTGGGTGGATTGGCCCTCGCCAATATGCTTCATGCGGAATCTGGAACCGGCTTACACCATCCCGCTAAAGCCAAGCGGGTGATTTACTTATTTCAGTCCGGAGGACCCTCTCAAATCGATCTGTTTGACCACAAGCCAAGGTTAAATGAAGAAACGGGAAAGGAACTTCCCGATTCCGTCCGCAAAGGACAGCGATTAACAGGTATGTCTGGAAATCAGGCCAGCCTTCCCTTAGTTGGTTCTCCATTTAAGTTTTCCCAGCATGGTAAGAGCGGTCAATGGATAAGCGAATTATTACCAAACACTTCAAAAGTTGCGGATGATATGTGCATTGTGAATTCGATGTACACCGAAGCGATTAACCACGGTCCGGGGGTCACTTTTATGCAAACCGGTTCCCAATTCCCCGGTCGTCCGAGTATGGGGTCCTGGATGTCCTACGGTCTTGGATCGATAAATGAAAACCTGCCTAATTTCGTAGTCCTCAAAACAAAAGGCAAAGGTGGTCAACCGTTGGTTTCAAGACTATGGGGAAGCGGATTTTTACCTGGCAAACATGCGGGAACCCGATTTCGGGCGGATAAAGATGCCATTCTCTACCTGAACAGCCCGGAAGGAGTTTCAGTTGAAGGAAGGCGTAATATGCTGGATCGTTTGAAAGAACTTCATGAACTCCAACTTGAAAAAACCGGAGATCCCGGCCTTGAAACGAAAATTGCCCAGTACGAAATGGGCTATCGAATGCAAAGCTCGATTCCTGAAGTCACCGCCATCGAAAAGGAACCCGATTCGACTTTTAAACTTTATGGAGAAGATGCACGCAAACCGGGAACTTTCGCCGCAAATTGTCTACTCGCACGAAGGTTAGCAGAAAAAGGAGTCCGGTTCATTCAACTTTATCACCCGGGATGGGACCAGCACGGCGGATTACCTGGAGGAATAAAAAAACAATGCAAGGAAACTGATCAGGCATCATATGCACTGGTTAAGGATTTAAAACAGAGAGGAATGCTCGAAGACACCTTGGTCATTTGGGGAGGAGAGTTTGGACGAACTAATTATTGCCAGGGTAAATTTAACGGAACTAATTTTGGCCGCGACCATCACCCCCGTAACTTCTCCACCTGGTTTGCCGGAGGTGGGATCAAGCCCGGTCTAACCTATGGACAATCGGATGATTACTCTTACAGTGTCGCAGAAAATGGTATGCATGTTCACGATTTCCATGCAACAATCCTACACTTGCTTGGTATTGATCATGAGAGACTGACTTTTAAATATCAGGGTAGATATTTTAGGCTTACTGATGTTCACGGACACATTGCCAAAAAAATCATATCCTGACTTTTATTTTTATAATCGATCGATTTACAACAACTTCATTCAAAATCGATCAGCCCATCCTCCCCATTTTAGTAAATTAATAATAATTTTCTATTTTTTCACTCATGGAACGTGTGTTTTCATTTGTGAACTCTCTCAAAAGCTTCAGTATGTATCATTAGCCAAAAATAAGAATCTCAACAATTTATGACTATTACATTTATTAGGTTTCTCACGACTGCCACATTGCTCTTCCAATTTTGCTCAATTGGATTTGCTAAAATTGATGTTAATAAAAATGACACAATATCACTGATTGGTTCCGGTATGGGCTCAAGAATGATACACTACGGACATTTCGAAACTGAGATCTTTCTTCGGTTCCCCAACCACAACCTGACTATCAGAAATCTCTGTGATGAAGGGAACACTCCAGGTTTCCGTCCACACCCAAGCAGACCGCAGGAAGGCCAATATGCTTTCCCCGGTGCCAAAGAGTTAATTCATAAAGATCTACAGGGAAACACCAAACCCAATGGCCATTTCCCCAGTCCCGACCAATGGCTAGCGGATCTAAAGACTGATATCGTCCTGTGTTTCTTTGGTTTCAATTCTTCTTTTGACGGTGCGAATCAAGTGGAACGATTTAAAAAAGAACTCGATGCTTTTCTCAAGCATACAAAAAATTCTAAATATGATTCCACGAATCTTAGAATCGCTTTAATTTCCCCAACTGCAGTCCAGGCAATACCAAATATAACCAATGGAAAGTATCAAAACAGGAACCTGAAATTATACATGGATGCGATGAAATCGGTAGCCCAATCAAACAGCATAGTCTTTGTCGATGCGTTCACTCCATCATTGGAATGGTATAAAGAGGGTAAAAATCTCTCTATTGATGGTGCCCTCTACAATGACGCTGGATATAAAAAACTTGCGACTTTTTTAGCTGATTCTCTGTTCCGGCAATCCAATTCCAATGAAAACCTACGAAGTAAAGTTCACAAAGCAGTCATGGATAAAAACTTTTACTGGCTGAACGATTTCAAGGTTCCTAACGGGGTCCATGTCTACGGAAGAAGATACAATCCATTCGGTCCCCAAAATTATCCATTTGAAATCGAGAAAACCAGAGAATACACTCGTATACGAGACGAAGCAATCTGGGCAGCATCGCAAGGAAAAATCTATGATATTAAGGCTGCTGAATTAAAAAGTCCAAAGCTTCCCGATGTACCAACCAATTACCTCCCCCCTGAAAAGAACAGTAAAAATGGAATTATTGAATACACCCCAGGTCCATTGGCTAAATCCAAAATTGAAGTTGCTGAGGGGTACAAGATTGAGCTATTTGCAGATGAGAAAACTTTTCCGGATCTTGCCAATCCAGTCCAAGTATCCTTCGATAATAAAGGCCGTCTTTGGGTGGCCACTATGGCAAGCTATCCGCACTACCGGATTGGGGATCCTTTGCCCAGTGACAAATTGATCATTCTTGAAGATACCAACAAGGATGGTAAGGCAGATAAGCAGATTAATTTTGCCGACGATTTGCATATCCCCATCGGGTTTGAAATCGCACATGACGGGGTGTATGTCTCCCAAAGCGGTAGTTTAGTTTTCCTACAAGACACAGATGGTGATGACAAATATGACAGAAAAGAAGTTCTTCTCTCTGGGTTTGATGATCATGACACTCACCATGCCATCTCTTCTTTCACTGCTGACCCATCGGGTGCGATTATTATGTGTGAAGGTGTATTTCTCCATAGTCATGTCGAAACTGCTTTCGGGCCTCAGCGTGGATCAAATGGTGGGTTTTTCCGCTACGATCCAAGGACCCGTAAGTTGATTCGTCATGCCCAGTTTAACATTCCGAACCCATGGGGTGTGGCAGTTGACGAATACGGGCAGGAATTATTTCTTCATACCTCAGGGACAAAAATGTCATGGATGCTACCCGGTATGGTAAAAGCCCGTTACGGTGCAAATATGCAAGCTCCTGATCTTATTACTTCGAACAATGTACGGCCAACTTCAGGAATTGAATTTGTCTCAAGCCGGCATTTCCCAGACGAAGTGCAGGGAGATGTATTAATAAATAATAACATTGGTTTCTTGGGGGCAAAACAGCATAAAGTTATTGATCAGGATCCAGGGTACACGACAGAATACCGCCACGATCTTTTTGTATCCAAAGACTTAAATTTCAGACCGACTGATTTAGAGTTTGCACCCGATGGTTCCTTGTATGTCGTCGATTGGCAAAATGCTCTAATTGGGCATATGCAGCACAATGCAAGAGATCCAAACCGTGATCACAAGCACGGAAGAATTTATAGAATTACTTACCCTTCGCGTCCATTGGTCAAACCGGCTAAGATACACGGAGCGTCAATTCCAGAATTGTTTAAAAACTTGGAACTCCCTGAACTGAGAACCCGTTATCGAACACGTCGTGAATTACGCGGACATGACCCCGTTAAAGTTGCAAAAGCAGCCACCGAATGGTCAAAAGGAAAAAACGATCGACTTAAACTGGAAGCACTGTGGGTAAGCTGGGGTGCTGGTCGCTTAAACCAAGATCTTACTCGCGAGTTGCTCAAATCAAACGATCATAAAATCAGGTCAGCGGCTTTAAATGCCTTAAGGTTCCATATTAATTCTTTTAAAGACCACGAGGAACTTTTTCTCAAAGCAGCAAATGACTCTCATGGACGGGTTCGAATGAGCGCGGTTGTTGCCGGCACTTACATGTACCGAAAAATAGGGTCTAAAATTCTTACCGTAGCGGAACAAATTCACACCAAGATAATTGAAGAATTCAACGCCAAGGCCAAGGAGGAACAAACGGATGAGACTGTTAAAAAGGCTCCAAGTATTGAGATGTACAATCCCACCTATGTGTATGCCCGCGAAGTCATCAACCGTCTACCAGCGGTCTCTGAGCTTAAAGATCGTTCGGTTGCTGCCCCACCCCATCTCAGTAAAGAATTTGCAAAATTATATATACAAGGAAGCGAGGTTTATAACCGTGAAGGACATTGTATAACCTGCCACCAAAGTAATGGCAAAGGACTTCCTGATTCAGGTTTCCCTCCGCTTGCCGGTACCAAATGGGTGATTGGAAACTCTGACCGACTTATCAAACTTACCTTAAAAGGCCTCATGGGACCGATGGAAGTCTTGGGTAAGAAGTACCCCGGACAAGTTCCCATGACTCCATTTGAACATATGCTTAAGGATGAAGAAATTGCTGCTGTCCTGACATTTGTAAGAAATTCTTTTGGAAATAAAGCGGATCCTGTATTAGCCGAACAAGTCGCAAAAATAAGGGAAGTCAAAAAAGATTTTTATGGTCTTTATTCCCCCGAAAAGCTTCTGATCGAACATCCCATGAAGTAAGGATTTCAAGAAAAGTCTAATTTTTTCCTTTTGTTATACTAAATATTTTCTTCTTCCTCTTGACCATTTATTTAGGTTAGAAGAATTCTATGACTGATATTTCCGATTTTGATGCACCAAAGCCACCGGCATGGTTTGGAGCAGTTATTCCCCTTATTCTTGTTTTACTAGCATCTGGATTTTATTGGTTTATAACCACAGATAAAGAGAATGGTGAAAGCGTAGATACTTTAAACCGTAAAATTAAATTAAGTGGTAGATTATCCCCTGGGCAGACTTATTATGTATTCGCCTCAGAAGTTGAAGTTTATCCAACAAATTTAAAGAATGAATCCTGGGATCAGGGAAAAAAGGGACCAGATATACGCTATCGTTTATTTTGGAAAGGGAATGCAGTTTTTGAAAGTATAACCAAGGACGACTCCTTAATTGCAGATTGGTCTGGCTTGTCGATCGAACTCAACTGGAAAGATTTGCTTGGCAAGTCAGTTTCATCAGACGATGCCATCAAAGCTGGCCGAATCAGATTTGAAAAGGGAGAGAAAATAGAAATTGCAGTTGAAGATGTGGATGTCGCATCCGATGACGATGTGGGAAGGCATGAGATCGAGATGGACGAACTGTCCGTTGGTAAGAATGAATTTAAACTCAAAAAAACTGAAACTTCTGCAATTCGCAGAATTACTCTTCGTGTTCTGCCTGTTGGTTCGAACATTGAAGACCTGGCCAACATAATGAAGTAAAATTCATACGCAATGAATGTAACTCGTTTTCTCATTGCTTGCTCATCTCTTTTGCTCGGATTAGGTTTAATTGGTCCGACCTTGACCATTTTCCCCAAAGCAGGCGACCTTACCTGGTTCATTAAAATAATTGCACCGGAAGAACTTGAAGTCTCCACTTACTCCATTCTTGGGGTTATTCAGAAACTTTTTCAGACCAATGATATTTTTTTAGCCATGATCCTGGCAATGTTTTCTGTTTTTTCCCCAGTTCTCAAACTGTCTTTTTATTGGCATGCCTCAGGTCTGAAAGATTCAAATAAATTTAATTCGACCCTTCAAATTATACATTATGTGGGAAAATTCTCCATGGCTGAAGTCTTTGCCCTAGCCCTTATTATCGTAACCATAAAGTCATTTCCGGGGGGTTCTACCGCCAATTTGGAATGGGGAGCATACCTGTTCACCTTCTCTGTAATTTGTTCTATGTTCGTGTCCTTCAGATTGGACTCACGAAAAGGATAACCTTTCTTCTATTCTAAATTTTCCAAAAAATTATAATAGTTTATTTTTTTGGATCGAAGTAAACTTATTCAGTGGTAATTGTATGCTTTAATTCTAAGTCTATTGACAAATTCATATTAAATAGGAATTAATATGCTCTATTACACACCCAAATATCCTATGATTGATTACTGGCTCAATTTAGCCCCTGCAGAAAGAACCTTTACCGGAATTGGAGTTTTCTCAAGTTTAATTCTGACTATCCAAATGGGAATGGTGATGCTCGGTGGGGCTGTTGATATGCCTGAAGCGGAAATAGCTGATACGGGAGAAGGTGGGGCAAGTGGAATCTTTTCCATCCGTACCATAGGTGCCTTTTTTGCTGGATTTGGATGGGCGGGAGCCGCGATGTTACAAGCTGGTCACGGTACAGGTGCGGCTACTTTTGTTGCTACACTTTCAGGCTCTGCATTTCTCGGCGTGGTCATTTATCTAATGAGCTACCTTCACAGCTTAAGGCAAGAAGGCACTTTAGATTACAACAATGCCATCGGAAATGTTGGCAATGTGTACTTGCCCATTCCCCCAAAAAGAAAAGGTATGGGACAAGTAGAAGTGATGGTACAGGGTAGGCTCCGAATCGTCCAGGCTCTTTCAGATAGTGATAAAAAAATCGGGAACCGAGTCGCGGTTCGTGTAACCGAAACCATTGATGAACAAACGATCTTAGTGAAACCACTCGAGGATGAATTAAAACCCGAGAGCAAATAGCTTAAACAATCTAACACCTAAACTCATAACATTATGGACGCATTCTTAGTTGGTATAATCACATTCATTCTCATTGTTCTCGGAACATTGGTTTTTTTCTTCAGTCGGTACAAACGGTGCCCGTCTGATAAAGTTTTGGTCATTTACGGAAAAACTGGAGGTAACCGCTCATCTAAGTGCGTACATGGAGGTGCATCGTTTGTATGGCCATTAATACAGGATTCTCAATGGCTCGACTTAACTCCAATCCCTATTGATATCGCTCTACAGGGTGCACTTTCAAAACAAAACATCCGAGTCAATACCCCATCCACATTTACGGTTGGTATATCAACAGAAAAAGGAGTGATGGAAAATGCGGCTGAACGCCTGCTTGGATTGAATTTACAGGCGGTTCGAGAGCAGGCTGCTGATATTATTTTTGGACAAATGCGTGTGGTTTTGGCCACCATGGACATTGAAGCCATCAATGCTGACCGAGACCTCCTCATTGATAAAATTACCAACGGGGTCGAGGTGGAACTTAAAAAAGTGGGACTTCGCTTGATCAATGTTAATATTAAGGATGTTACCGATGAGTCGGGTTATATTGATGCTTTAGGTAAAGAGGCAGCATCCCGAGCTATCAATGAGGCTAAGGTAAGCGTGTCCGAAAGAGAAAGAGACGGAGCTATCGGAAGTGCAAATGCCGATCGGGAAAGAAGAATTGAAGTGGCCAGCGCCCAAGCTTCAGCCACTGAAGGTGAAAATTTATCTAAGATTAAAGTGGCCCAATCTGATGCGTTAAGAAGGGAGCAAGAAGCAGAAGCGGAACGGTTGGCAGTAGCCGCAGAAAAAGTCAAAACGGCTCAAGCTTCCCAAGAAGCTTACGCAGCTGAAACAACTGCAGAAAAAGCCCGAGCTGAACGGGAACAGGCAAGCCAACATGCTGACATTGTTGTTCCGGCAGAAATTGAAAAACTTAAAATTGAAACTTTGGCTGAAGCCGATGCGGAAAAGACCCGTCGTCTTAAGAAAGGTGATGCGGACGGTATTCAATCCATAATGGAGGCTGAGGCAAAAGGTACTTTGGCCGCACTCCAAAGCAAGGCTGAGGGTTTTGCCAGGATTGTCAGTGCATCGGGAGGTGCTGAATTTGCCAGTACTTTACTGGTCACTGAGCAACTTCCTCAGTTGGTTGCAGAACAGGTTAAAGCGATTTCGAACCTCAAAATTGATAAAATCACGGTTTGGGACTCTGGAAAAGGAGAAGGCGGTAAAAATGACACTGCCAATTTTGTATCCGGTTTGGTAGGGGCTCTGCCCCCACTCCATCAGATTACCAAGAATGTAGGAATTGAACTCCCAGAGTTTCTCGGAAAACTCACTGATAATCCAGCAGAGGCTGCCAAAATATTAGAAGATGCGAAAGCTGCTGACTCCAAAAAACACGACCCGAACCAGACGAGTTAAAGAGAGCGAGCAATGAACCAAGTCCGCAAACAGTGGACGATCAAATAGAATCTGAAATTCGCAAAGACTTGGTTTCAATCAAAACTTTTGATAAAAATTAAGGTAGTATATTAGACGGTATCAAGATAAAGAATGCTGTATCTTAGGCAAAGTCGTCGGCATCTGAATCAATTAATAGCTGTTAAAACTGGCTCTACTTTGGCACTGAAAGTCAAATTGGTCCCATGACATGGAAAGAAATAGATGAAATTTCAAGTAAATATCCTAAGGTTTTCATCTCTAACACCTCAGCAAATCCAAACCAAAATAAAAAAGCTGTCAATTCACTCCCCGCTAAAGTTGTTTGCTTTGCAAAAAGCATTATTTCTCTAAAAGGAGAATCGTTTCTAATAACTTGAAGGCAGATATCTGTTTGAAAAAATGAAAGCTCACAAGCAACGCCAGTAATTACGTATATGTAATTATTAGGTGGAACTTATCATTTGACTATGTATGTTTCTTAATATGGAAGTTATTATTGAATCTGATCAAAATACTTTGTCACGAAAGTGTGCGGATATTATTGAATCTCAAATCAAGACATTACCAGATTCTGTCCTTGGATTGGCAACTGGGTCTACACCAGTTGGTTTATATACAGAATTGATTAAAAGGCATCGCGAACATGGATTGGATTTTTCAGGAGTCCGAACTTTTAACTTAGATGAATATGTCGGTATACCAGAAAACCATCCGCAAAGTTACCGAACCTTTATGAACCAAAATTTATTTGATCA
This sequence comes from Opitutia bacterium, assembly GCA_018675995.1. Classification (GTDB taxonomy): domain Bacteria; phylum Verrucomicrobiota; class Verrucomicrobiia; order Opitutales; family Seribacteraceae; genus Seribacter. The sequence goes on from JABGWZ010000189.1 coordinate 13,076, forward strand.
AATCAATATAAAGTCCGAAAACACATGTGTGCCGGATGGTATGGGAGAAAACCCACTTGATTCTGGTCCTCTTTTTGAAAAGAAAATTAAAAGTGCAGGTGGAATTGACTTGCAGGTTCTTGGCGTTGGAACAGATGGACATATTGGATTCAACGAACCAACTTCGAGTCTCCGGTCCAAAACTCGTATTAAAACATTAACTCATCAAACCCTGGAAGATAATTCAAGGTTCTTCTCGGAAGATGAATTCCAACCTAAATTGGCGATTACCATGGGAATTGGTACGATTTTGGAATCAAGACGAATTTTAATGATGGCGACAGGTGAAAGCAAAGCACTCGCGGTTCGAGAAATGGTGGAAGGTTCAATCTCTGCTTTTTTCCCTGCTACCGCTCTTCAGCTTCACGAACGGGTAACTGTGATTGTGGATGAACCCGCGGCATCCAAGCTACAACTTAAAGGATATTATAAGTTTGTTGGTAAATTACAGGACGACTTGATTAAAAAACACAGACCTTCAGATTGGATTTCCCGATAAAACTATGAATGATTCCAAAAAAATTAGTGTACTCGTGGTGGGTGCCGGCAATATGGGCCGTTCTCATGCCCTAGCCTACGCATCTATTCCAGAGTTTGAGATTGCAGCAATTTGTACTCGGAGAGAGGAATCGAGGGCAAGCCTTATGGCTGAGCTACCCGATGGA
>JABGWZ010000073.1 GCA_018675995.1 Opitutia bacterium
AAGACTGGAGCAATTGATGGCTTTGGGGATCTATCACTTGCGTCGGTTGGCCCAATTATTACGGTGCTTACTGTTGGTCTTTTGGTTCGAAAAAAACCAAAAGACAATCCATCTTCAGAACAATTAGCGGAGGCTGTATAATGAATAATTTAGAAGTTAAAAATGATATTTCCTTGGTAAATTTAATTTTGCCAAAAGATTCTTTAGATAAAGTTTCGAACGAACTACAAAAAGCTGGTGCCAAGGGTATTTTTCAAGTTTCTGCTCGTGGTTCTATTTTGAATGAAGGAGGTTTTCTAGCTAAGATGTTTCCACCTCCTGCACCTGAACAGTGCCTAGTTCAAGTTTTGGTACCTGAAAGTCAAAATGAAAGAATTTCAAAGATTGCTATAGAAGCTGGTAGGTTAGACCGCGTTGGTTCAGGAGCTATTTTTAGTATTCCTTGTAGTGAAGCACAACATTCCTCAAGTTTTCCACTAACGGAAGGCGAAGGAGACGGTGTTAATTCTACTGAGATTACTATGGAAGCGATTTGTTGTATCTGTGAGAAGGGAGTTGCCGAAGACATAGCACAAGCTGCCCTAGCTGCAGGAGCACCGGGTCCTACTGTAACCTTTGGCGAGGGAGGTGGAATTCGAGATAAGATACCGGTACTTCGTATGACCAAGGGACCAGAAAAAGAATTTGTGTGGTGTGTGGTTGATCGTTCAGAGTCGAGTGATGTGTTTACAAGTATGGCAAGAGCAGGAAGAATTACTGAACCCGGACGTGGTTTCATGTATTCAATCCCTGTCAGCAACGGACTCATAAATGTCAGCAGTACTGTTGCAAGCTCATCACATGGAGCTAGTATGGAACAAATCATCTCAGCATTGGATGAAGTCAAAGGTGGAAAAGACTGGAGAAGTAGTGTAGAGACCAAATCCACTTCGCTAAGCACCTCTTTCTTAAAAGACCTTGTTGGATTGTACTGTGTTGTTCCTCGTGATCATTATTCAGATGTTTATGATGCGATTCTCGACGCAGGTGCACCGGGTGTTAGCACTAATTTTGGAGTTATGGCTGATCGAGCGAGTGCCGGGGAAGATACGTGTAATGAAGAGTGGGCAATTGTATATACTTCACTCGCTCCTACATCTGTGAAAAATGTAATGGGAAAAGTTTCTACGAAAATCGATGCTCTAGGAATTAATCGTTTTGCCTTTTACACTTTACCAATCCCTAAGGCCCTTACTTATTTAGGTGGTTGATCTTCCTGGCCGTCACGACTCTTAAAAGTTTTTAAATATTTGGAGCTAGGCTTTATAAACTTTGGGTAGCTTATCTAATTTAGCCACAGTCAGATTTTATAATCCGTACTGATGCCCAATCACCCATTCGTTTCAAGTTAATTTGGATGTCGCTGTCCGGTTTTAAGTTTTTAAAGTATTCACATACTTGATCTACCTCCTTAGCTAAAATTCCTGAAAGTATAATAATAGAGTTTGGTTTGCTTAAACCGATGATTTTTTCTGCGTTACTTATTAAAATATCTGCCTGGATATTAGCTGCCACATAATCGAATTTCCCCAATGAGGGATTTCTTTTGTTTAAATCAATGACCTGAAACTGAACATCGTTTGGTAAATTATTTACACTAGCATTCTCAGAGGAAATCCGAACAGCATCTTCATCATTGTCGAATCCAAGGACACTAGAAAAACCGAGTAATGATGCAGCAATGGTTAAAATCCCGGAACCACACCCCACATCAACAAATGAATCTCCACAGATTTTAGAATTTGTGTCGTCAACCATGAATTCAATACACATACGTGTCGATTCATGATTTCCTGTACCAAATGCCATACCTGGATCTAAAAATAGTGCGTGATTGTTTGCGGGGATATCGTAATCATCTTTGAGCCATAAAGGTACAAGGTGAAAGCCGTTATAACTCCATGCTTTAAAGTGCTTTTTGTAAGAATTTTTCCAGTCAGTATCTTGGAGGTTTTCCTTAGAGAAATCAAATTCGAGAATATCTTTTAATTCATCTTTAAGTTGTAAAGTCTCGTTATGCATCTCGCTTTGAG
>JABGWZ010000072.1 GCA_018675995.1 Opitutia bacterium
GCCCTTCCATGCCATTACTTCTCTGCCGTCTATGTCTTGACCGTGGGCTTTATCATATTTGGTAAATTCACCTTCAGACTCAATTGGCAAACCATCTACCTGAATTTTATCAACTATAAGGTTGCGATCTTCCCCAGATCCTGGACCACCCCATGCATCGTTAAGAAACTTTACTTCAATTTGACCAGGCATTCCATTGGAGAAATCGTAATCAACAGAAACATCCTGCCAAACAACATCTCCTTTACTTGTTCCTTGTCCTCCATCAGTAACTTTTGCCCAATCAACTTCTCCTCGGCTAACTTCCTTACCATCCACAACAATTGCATATTGAGGATTTCCTTTAAACGCATCACCACCTAAAGTAACTGTGATTTTCCCATCATGGACCAATCCATCATCGGCAATTTTATGTTCTTCACCAAAAGTTATTGATTCCAAAGACTTAAAAGTTATCTCCTCACCGTCTGGTCCAATAAGTACTCCAGCACCTTTTAAACTGGAAAGGTCTAATTTATCGTCAACAATAAATTCAGACGCATTTACGGCATTTCCTTTTTTATCTGTAATTTGCCACTCTTCTCCAATTTGAGAAGCAGCAACATCGGCTAGGTGCAATACATCCTGACCTTTTCCGCCAATAATCTTATCATTTCCGTCACCAGTATTGTAAACGAATGTGTCATCCCCTTTTCCGCCCTTAAGGATATCATCACCCTTGCCACCGATGAGAGTATCATCGCCTTTGCCACCAAAAAGCTTATCGTTTCCTTCGCCACCTTCGAGGATGTCACTACCTTTACCACCTTTAAGAATATCATCACCGGCACCACCTTTAAGAATATCGTCACCTTTGCCACCAAGCAGTTTGTCATTTCCTTCACCACCCTCCAAGACATCGTTACCTTTTCCACCCTTAAGAATATCATCGCCGGCACCACCTTTAAGAATATCGTCACCTTTGCCACCAAGTAGTTTATCGTTACCTTCTCCACCTTCCAAGACATCGTTACCTTTTCCGCCATTGAGAATATCATCGCCGGCACCACCAATCAATCGATCATCACCCTTGCCACCTAGGAGTTTGTCATTTCCTTCACCACCTTCGAGGATGTCGTTTCCTTTCCCACCCTTCAGAATATCATCCCCTGAGCCACCTATTAAACTATCATTACCTTTTCCCCCAAGAAGCTTATCATTTCCTTCGCCCCCCTCAAGTGAATCATGCCCTTTACCTCCCTTTAAAATGTCATTACCAGAACCACCGCTCAAAGAATCAGCACCCTTGCCACCGATAAGTTTATCATTCCCCTCGCCCCCACTTAAAGAATCATTACCTTTTCCGCCTTTTAGTGTATCATTACCCTGACCGCCGTCTACAACATCATTTCCGGCACCTGCAGCCATAATGTCGGCACCCATTGTACCCATTAAATCGTCATCTCCTTTCGTTCCCTTGTGCTTGGTTGCACCACCCTTACCACCTACAATATTTTCCAAAAAGCGAGTTTGGATTTTTTTAAAGATACTCTTAGATTTCGATTTTTTAGATTTTTTCATAGAACGACAATAATTTAAGGGGTTTTATTGATTGGGTAGGGTTTAAGTTAAACAAATAACAAAATTCAATTATCAGAATACGTCAAAAAAATACTTCTTTTTTTTTAATTTAAAGAATAAAAGAAATGACTAATCTAATTGCCGTAATCTAAATTGTTGATTTTCATAATTTTATGAAACTTGAAAGTTTTTTATAAATATTCTGCGAAAATAACGAAAGTTTGTGAATTCTCTAATTTACAAAAAAAATTGAAAACTTTTCTTTTCAATAATTCTGACTTCTATAAATAAAGGCGTCGGAAGTTACAAGGGAAAGAATCAGGGCATTCATGCTACCACTACATTCGCGATAGGCTTTGTGGGTGACCAAGAGAACAGTTCTGTCGTGAAGAGTTTCATTGCGTCCCATCCAAAAGCGAAAGGCATGACGCACTAAAATCTGCTCCACTCGCAGAAAGATTGGCCACAGTCGGTTTGGCACGCATATTCTCAGTGGAATCCATTCCAATACATAAGTGAGGAAGCAAGTTCTGTGGTAGTACCTTACTTAATTCATAATCAATGGTGGGTCCACCAGGTGGGACGCCATCACTTCCTCTGTATCCACCGAGTGCCCCGAAAAAAAGGACTGTGAGCTGGGCTGGTGTGTTTTCGGTGAAGTCCATTGATGATATGCAAACGCTCCTTAAATGGTTCAAGTACTTCGATGGGTTCAGGGAGTTTAGCATTCGCCAAAGATCCGCTATTTTTGATCCCATCAGGAATACAAGTACCTGGCTCAAAACCTTGATTTTGGAGAAAGAAAATGATCCTTTTCATCGAAGAAGACTTTCCGATGGAACCGAAAGCCCGTCTTGGCATGAATCCAGTTTAAAGGGCAACACCGAAACCTGTTGTCAAACCCTATATCATTCTTCTACGATTTAAATTCATAGCTATCTAATGACTCAAACTTTAGTTTTATGACAAATAAAGTTTTGAAGACAAAATTATACGCTAAGCCTTAAATTTATTATAAGAACCCAACCGTAATAATTCGATGTGAAGTTACATCTTAGGTTGAAGCTTTTCAAAACCAAAACTCCAAGCTAAGATCAGAATTGATGTATTTCACGAAACTAAGACGAAGATCATTCGCTCCTTTGGCGAAATTGATTTTCACACATTTGGTTTTTCTAAGCACACTCCACGCAGACTTTCCATCTAAACCCATTACGGTTATAGTACCCTTTTCTGCAGGCGGGGGGAGTGATGTGTTTGTACGAATTTTCCAAAATGCAATTCGTAAAAATAACCTTTGCTCTCAACCTCTTGTCATTAAAAATATTGCCGGAGCCGGTGGCACCATTGGAAGCAGAACAGCTCGAGACGCCGAAGCGGATGGTCACCCCATTCTATGTCTTCATGATGGAATCTATACAGCTCAACACTATGGAAATGCCGATTGGGGCCCCGCTGACTTTGAACCAATCGCCGCAACTGGAAGGAGCGGCGTAGTTGTTGCAGTGGAGGAAGACTCCCCTTATTCATCCCTCTCCGAATTGATGCAAGAAGCGAACCAAAGACCCTATCAATTGGTCTATGGAACAAACTTAGGGGCCCCCAACCATTATTCTGCCCTCTTTCTCCAAAAGGGTAAACCAGGTACAAAATTTCGCTTCACACAAACTGGGGGAGGAGCGAAACGACTAGCTCAATTGAAAGGGGGGCATATCGACCTTACGGGTTTTTCTGTAGCTGAATATCAACAATTCAAAGATGCGGGTATCAAAGCACTTGCGTCTCTCGGTGAAGAGCGAGAACCATCCTTTCCGAATCTACCAACTGCAAAAGAAGAGAATATTGTGGCGACACACAGCTTGATTCAATTTTGGTGGGCACCCAAAGGAACCTCAAAAGATAAGATTTCATATCTTCAAAACCTGCTCACACGGGCTATGGTAACCGATGAAATAAAAGCCCAGTTTAAAAATCTTCACATGGAACCAATTATTCATGTAGGAGAAGACTTAATCCACGCGATCAAACAAAGAAGTAAGGGGCTACAGGGAATAACGGTTGAAAAGCCCACTCCAATGCCTCCATTGGAATGGATTGTTCTAATAGTTGCTGGAGTCTGTGCGTTCTTTGCTTACCGGGAAAACAAAACTGTATGATCGATCTTTTTGCCTCACCCAATATTCTTGGTCTCGTTCTTCTGGGAACAGCCTTGGGTATCACTGTCGGCGCAATCCCAGGTTTGACCGGTACTATGCTCATTGCCCTATCGCTACCTTTAACCTTTTCAATGGAACCAGTCAATGGACTGGTATTGCTCGTGGCTATGTATGTGGGTGCAGTGAGCGGCGGACTTATCAGCGCCACCCTACTCCGTATGCCAGGCACACCGGCAGCGATCATGACAACCCTTGACGGATTCCCTATGGCGACTTCGGGGAAGCCGGGTCGGGCACTGGGCCTGGGTGTCGGCGCCTCATTAATTGGGGGTTTAATATCTTGGCTTGCCCTTTGGCAACTTGCAGAACCGATGGCTGATCTATCTACCAAACTTGGTCCCTTCGAACTTTTTTCGATGGTAATCCTTGCACTGGCTATGCTTGCTGGTATTGGGGACTCAACTCGAGTACGCGGTCTTTTGGCCGGCAGTTTGGGAGTGCTTGTAGCCATGCCCGGAATGCACCCGGCATCTGGTGAGCTCCGCTGGACTTTTGGTTTTACATTTATGAGCGAAGGCTTCCGGTTAATCCCAGTGCTCATCGGAATGTTTGCAATCGGGAAAATCCTTCAGGATCTTACCTCAGAGGATGGGAAGGTCGAACAGGTATCAGGAAATGATTCCGCTTGGATTACTCTCTCTGTTTGGATTTCAAATCTTTCCAATCTAATCCGATCATCCGCAATTGGTACCTTTATTGGCATCCTTCCTGGCATAGGTGCTAACATCGGATCTCTTGCCGCCTACATGGCAGCAAAGAGAGCATCAAAAAAGCCCGATAAATTTGGAAATGGGAGCGAAGAGGGAATCATTGCCTCTGAGGCGGCAAACAATGCAACGGTTGGCGGTGCGTTAATTCCATTGATTTCACTTGGGATACCGGGCAGCGTTATTGGGGCCGTCTTACTCGGAGCGTTAATTGTTCATGGACTTCAACCTGGCCCCCTCCTCTTTAGGCAAAACCCTGAAGCGGTTCATGCGATCACTGGAACTGTATTGGTATCAAATCTGATGATGTTTATCATTATGATTAGCTGTGCTAAGTGGATTTCAAAACTCTCCTCCATTCCTAAAAAGATTCTCTTCCCCCTGGTTACAGGATGTTGTATCTGGGGAGCTTATGCATTGAACGGAATGTGGTTCGATGTATCAGTGATGTTGCTTTTTGGCATTATCGGATGGCGAATGGAAAAAGCCCAATTGCCACTGGCCGCTTTCGTAATCGGTTTTGTTCTAGCTCCGATTGCCGAGGAAAATCTGTGTGCTGGAATCATGGCAAGTGATGGAAGTTATCTACCGTTGCTTACACGACCCATTTCGCTATGTCTTTTAATCACGGCAATCGCACTTATTATCTGGAAAAGAAAATCAAAGGAAACTAATACCAATCATTCTACTTCCTGACATGAAAAAACAACCGAATATTTTATGGTACTGCACTGATCAGCAAAGATTTGATACGATCGGGGCATTGGGTAATTCCTTTGTCAAAACTCCAGTGATTGATCAGTTGGTAAACCATGGAACTGCTTTAACGCATACCTATTGCCAGAGTCCTATATGTACACCCAGTCGGGCAAGCTTCATGAGCGGACTTTACCCGAGCCGTGTTCACAATACACGAAATGGAAACGAAAGTTTTCCAAATTGGCCACCCGTTGTAAGCAAGTTTATTGCAAATGCTGGATATGACTGTGGGATGATCGGAAAGTTCCATCTCCAAAGCTCAGGCAAACGAACAGAGCCTCGAATTGATGATGGTTTCAGGTATTGGAAATTCAGTCATGCTCCGCGTGATGATTGGGAAGAGGGCCATGATTATGCGGACTGGGTGAAAGAAAGAGGCGGTATTCTCAATGAACTTCGTGAAAGTGAAGAACGGGTTCCGACCGAGCTCCATCAAACTACTTGGGCATCGGAAAGATCCATTGAGTTTATCAAGGAAGAAAGAAATCTCCCATGGATGCTCAATGTAAACATTTACGACCCCCACCCACCCTTCATTCCGCCCAAGTCCTACGCCGATCTGTTTGATCCAGATGAGATGCCAGGTCCTCATTTCCGTGACACCGATTTCGAAGCTCAGGCCAAGCTTGCTCAGTGCGACTTTCAAGATGAGATTCGTACACCCGAAGAGCATAATGCCAAAATTGCCCAAGCTAAATATTATGCCATGATCGCTCAGATTGACGATCAATTCGGAAGAATTCTAAAATCCCTTGATGAAACCGGTCAGCGAGAAAACACCGTGATTATTTTTACCAGTGATCATGGAGAATCCCTTGGTGATCATGGCTTAATGTACAAAGGTTGTCGCTTTTACGAAGGCCTCGTACGTGTCCCCCTTATCTTTTCTTGGCCCGGACATTTTGTGGAAAATAAGCAATCTGCCGCTCTCGTTGAAATGATGGATTTATCCGCCACTCTTCTGGAATTGGCAGGTGCTCCTATACCCGATTACTTTCAAGGCAAAAGTCTGCTATCCATTCTATCCGGTGCATCGGACGGAAGCGACCATCGGGAATTTGTGAGAAGTGAATATTTCGACGCCCTCGACCCCCATTTCACCGGTGGGAACGGTACTTATGCCACCATGCACCGTACCAAGTCCCATAAACTATGTGTCTATCACGGAAAGGGAGTGGGTGAACTTTTTGATTTAAAACAAGACCCTTGGGAACATGAAAACCTTTGGCATAATCCAAAACATTCCGAAATTAAAAATCAGTTACTTGCCGAAAGTTTTGATGCCCATGTTTTGCTCACCACTGATGTTGGTTCCAAGCGAATAGCTCCAATGTAAAACATATCAACTAAGCATTTAATAAACAAAAAACTTTATGACCGATATAAACTTCGAAAATGTAACCGTTCACGCCAAAGCCAACATCTACTTTGATGGTAAAGTAGTAAGCCACTCCATTGTTTTGGAGGATGGTGCCAAGAAAACGCTAGGCCTCATTTACCCGGGAAGTTATCATTTCAATACCGAGCTTGCCGAAAAAATGGAAATCATTGCCGGGACCTGTAATGTGAAATTAGACGGCTCAGAAGAATCAAATTCCTACGGCGAGAATCAATCATTTCATGTGCTGGCAAACAGTGGCTTTACCATCGAAGTGAACGAAGGCATTTGCGAATACATCTGTTCTTTTATCGATTAATTTTTACTAAACATCGAGGCCCA
>JABGWZ010000183.1 GCA_018675995.1 Opitutia bacterium
CTGAGAGCGCGTAAAGGGAGGATCATTCCACTTTAATTTGAGATAAGGTTTTAGTTCATCATCGGGTACATGAAGGGCCACATGGGGGATAAGCGTCGGGTAGTACAGAAAGAAAGGTTTATCCTTATTATCTTTTATAAATTCTAAAGCCTGTTCATTAATCCGGTCAGATGCATAATCCTTCCCCTTAAAAATATCATAACTTTTAGGATCTTTTGTATCCGCACCCTTAGGCAAAGAAGCATGTCCGGGAACCGGTGGATTATTTTTTAACGGAACCCGGTTACGATCACTCCATAAATAATCCGGGTAGTAACTGTGAGCATGTCTTTGACAATTGAAACCATAAAACCGGTCAAATCCCTGATTCATAGGATCACCCTCCGATCCTGGACCGCCCAATCCCCACTTTCCAAAAACTCCTGTCTTATACCCTTCGGATTTAAAAACTTTTGCCACAGTCATCTCATTTATAGGAATGGGTCTTTGACCTTCCGGTTTAATTTCTCCATTGTTTCTAATAAATGCATGACCTGGGTGTTTACCGGTCATAAGTACACATCTGGATGGTGCACAGACTGCATTCCCAGAATAATTTCTGGTAAATCTCATTCCATCCTTAGCCAGTTTATCTAGGTATGGAGTTTTAATCTTTTTTTGTCCGTAGCTACCGAGTTCCTTGTATCCAAGATCATCAGCCAGAATAAAAATCACATTCGGTTGCCTGGCCTGTGAAATCGAAAAGGAAAATACAAAAAGGAAAAAAGTGAGAAATAATGGATGATTCTTATTCATTGGAATGGATTGATAAAAAGGGAAATTAGATTCAAATAAGGAGTTAATTGTCGTAATTACTTTGTTCAATAACAAGCGGAATTTTCCTTTACTCGAAAATTTGCTCATTTAGGGTATATATAGACCCCTATTTATTTATACCCATTTATTTTTTATGAAACGATCAATAACCATTCTGTTTCTTTCCTGTGCAATGTTTCTAGGCTCCGTTCAGGCTGCCAAAGTTGTATTTCTACACGGATCCAAGAGTCACGCTTCCGGAGACCATGAGTTTAAAGCCGGATCCAACCTCCTGGCCAAACACATCAATGCCCAGAAAAAAGTAAACCTTCAGGCCACTGTTCACCCTGGTTGGCCCACGGATGAATCCATACTGGATGATGCTGATGCCATCGTGATCTACGCCGACGGTACGAAAGTGATCGGGAGCGGATGGGAAAAAATGGATCAATTGGTAAAGGAGAAAAAAATTGGGGTCTTATTCATGCACTACGCAGTTCATCCAAGTGTTGAACAAGGTGAGAAATATTACCTTCCATGGATTGGAGGATTTTTTAAAAATGGTATTTCTGTCAATCCATTCTGGCGTGCTAGTATTAAACCCATGAAAGGACATGAAACTGCACGCGGAATTGGACCAATTGAAGCTGTTGATGAATTTTATTTCAATATCGAACTTCATCCAGACTCTCTCAACTTGGGTGCCGCCACACCGGACGAGAAAAATTTACTCCGTATTAATAATATCTGGACACGGGCAGCATACCTCGCAAAAGGAAAAACCCAGTCCTTACTCTGGGGAATCACAAGACCCAGTGGAGGTCGTGGAGCCGGATTTACCGGTGGACACCACCACCGTAATTGGGCAATTGAAAGCTATCGAAAACTTATTCTTAATACCATTGCATGGATTGCCGGAGAAAAAGTACCAACTGGTGGTGTACCCACCTATCCGGTTACTGAAGATGAACTTAATGAAAACCTTGATGACTATGGGGACAAAACCAACCGGATCAAACTTCCCACCAAGGCAGATATTACATTTTCTCCCGGCCCGTGGATGACACCGGAAGAACATGCCGAATCGAGGAGAAAACCCAAAAAGAAAAAATAGCCAATTTTTTAAACCTTTATATCAAAACCACATATTACCATGAAAAACTATAAGAAACCCATCTGGAATTCCTTCAAATTAGTATTCGGCCTAGTTTTACTACCTATACTAATATTTGTGTACATAACTTCCGCCGATGCTAAACATCACGAAAAGGGTAATTTTAAATTCATTTTCAAAGGTGAAAACCTCAAAGGATGGACTCAACTAAACGGCACAGCAACCTACCGGGTAGAAAATGGTGCAATCATAGGAAAAACTATGGAAGGCAGTCCAAACTCCTTCCTCTGCTCTGATAAATTATATGGTGATTTCGAACTCCATTTTCAGGTTAAATTAATCAATAACGAACTCAATTCCGGAGTTCAAATTCGTTCCCAATGTAAAGAACTTACAGACAAGGAAAAAGCCCGAGGGGACAAACATGGCCGAGTAAACGGCCCACAGGTTGAAATCGAAGCTACCAAGGAAAAAGGAGCCGAGTCTGGATATGTTTACGGTGAAGCATGCGGTGGATGGATGACTCCAAAAACCGACCTTATTCCTCATAAACATTTCAAAAACGGGGAATGGAACCAATATCGTATAGTTGCCAAAGGAGCCCGAATTCAAACCTGGGTAAATGGCAATCAGGTTTCCAACCTAACCGATAAGGAAAAGCATAAATCACATCCTAAAGGCTTTATTGGCTTACAAGTACACTCCATAAAAAAAGGATCCGGCCCTTACGAAGTTGCGTGGAAAAACATTAAGATTAAAGATCTCAGTAAAAAGTAATTTGATTTTCATGGAATATTTCAAATATTCCAACAAATAGCAGGCTAAACATATCTTGCATGGGATTGCATTTTCATATTATAATTTAATACTAACAAGTATGTTTTCATCATTTATTAAGCCTTCCAAGTTACTAAGCATTTTTTTTGCATATACTTTTTTGTTTTACACGGTATTACACGGTAATTTAGCCAAGCACTCGCTCATTATCAAATCGGACGGGTCACTCCATACTTTCGGAAAAAATTCTCCTGGACAAACACCCTTTCAAAGAGTCACACCTACTCAAATTCTCGCTTCTGGGGTCTCACAAATTACTGCAGGAATAAACCATTCCCTGATTCTAAAAACAGACGGTTCTCTTCTCGCTTTCGGAAGCAATACTTCTGGACAACTGGGGGATGGAACAACAACTGATAGAAGCACACCCACTCAAATTTTAGCCTCTGGAGTCTCTCAAATTGCCGCGGGTGAAACCCACTCACTGATTCTAAAGGCGGACGGGTCACTCCATACTTTTGGAAAAAATAACTACGGACAACTCGGCGATGGTACAACCACTGACAGAAGCACACCTACTCAAATTCTTGCTTCCGGGGTCTCTCAAATTGCGGCAGGTTTTGCCCACTCCCTGATCCTAAAGACGGACGGGTCACTCCATACTTTTGGAAAAAATAACAACGGACAACTCGGCGATGGTACAACCACTGACAGAAGCACACCCACTCAAATTCTCGCCTCCGGGGTCTCTCGAATTGCCGCGGGTGAAAACCACTCACTGATCATAAAATCGGACGGATCACTTCATGCTTTCGGATGGAACGGAAAAGGGCAACTGGGGAACGGAACGACAAATCAAAGAAATACACCTACACAAATCTTAACTTCTGGAGTTGCTCAAATTGCTGCCGGTTTATACCACTCCTTGATTCTAAAATCAGACGGGTCACTCTATACTTTCGGAGAGAACATTTACGGACAAATGGGGGATGGTACAACTGCAAATAAAAACACACCCACACAAATTCTGAGTTCCGGAGTCGCTCAAATTACCGCAGGACGCCATCACTCCCTGATTCTCAAATCGAACGGATCTCTGCATGCTTTCGGCAGGAATAATTACGGACAACTGGGTGACGGAACCACCACCGACAGAAATACACCCACACAAATTCTTGCTTCCGGGGTTGCCCGTTTGTCTGAGCAACCACTTCCTCAAAATGATTTCATCCCGATTTACCCTCTTAATTCTTCTCAATTAACCACTTTAGTTGATTCCTCGAGTATCGTTGCTGGTAATTTCAAAATTGTGGAAGAATTAAATTCCAGCAATGAATTAGAACTTAGAATTCGACCTGTTTATCAATCTAACGGAAATTGGCTAGATGCAGGTGCCAATCAATTCTACCGAACTAATTCTTCCTATCCCACTCTTTCCTCTGTTCTAAGCTATATCAGTTCAAACAATATTAATGCCGTTAATGCACCATCTGGGGACACAATTTCTATAACTGCACCAACATCCGGATCCACTGTAACCAGTAATAATGACAATCTACACGTCTACATTTCCTATCAGTCAAATGGTGGGGGATATCAAACACCTACATGGGCATATCGGATAGACTCCGGATTCCCAGCCTATGGATCTCCACATGGTGGGACTCAGGTTGTTGGTACAACCAACCGAAACGACATATTCAACGGTTTGTCTTATGGGCAAAGACAGGTCAATGTCGCCCTACTCGATCAGAGTGGTAATCTACATAACCCACCCATCACCCAAACGATTTCTGTAAACTACCAGTCCACAACCGGTGGTTACCAGACACCCACCGGTGACACCATTGCCATCACCTCCCCCGGTAATGGCTCGGTGGTTACCCCAAACAATGACAACCTTTCAGTTAATATCACTTATCA
>JABGWZ010000274.1 GCA_018675995.1 Opitutia bacterium
GATGCGATCGTAGTTTCTAAATCAGGTGGTACATTCACAGGTAGATCATTGGAAACCGAATTTTACGAAGTTACCCAGGGCACCATACAAAGAATGACTGGAGGTGCAGGAGCTGCAGGAGGTGGAGGCGGAGCTGATCCTTTCGCTGCACCAGGAGGAGGTGGAGGAGGCGGAGCCGATGACACAGGAATCAAAATTAAAGCGTTTCTTGAAGGTGCTGGAATTCCTTTTGATGATACGAAAGGACATAAGTTTGTTTTTGATGGCTTTCAAATGATTGTTACGCATGAAAGACGCTTTCTTGATCTAATAGAAAGAATTTTAGAAAGGCTTGACGCTGACTCGAGTCGACAAGTTGAAATAGAAACAAAATTTTTGGAAGTTCAGGAAGGTGCTTTAGATGAAGTGAGTTTTGATTGGCAGTATAGCTGGGGAGACCCACAGTATGTTTTAGACCCTGAAACCTTAAACCCAGTAGTGGATTCAACCGGTCAACCAGTTGTAAGTTTTGGTAAAAGCTTTACCGGAAATACAAGAACCCTAGCAACCGCTCATTCGGCATCTGGAATGTCAAGGGATACGATAATCAGTATTCCCGATAATGCAGATGCTAATTTGAATATTCCTAACCCAACTCCTACCCTTCCTGGCAAAATTTCTATTGGGCAAGGGGTATCTCCACTGCTTTCTGTAGCTAATCAGAGTTTGAGTTTGGGCGGTGGGGCAGGGAGTTTGATTCTAGGTGGAAGTCAGGCAAAGTTATTAATAAATGCACTTAAGCGCAAGCAAGGCACGGATTTACTTAGTGCCCCTAGAATAACTGTCATGGACGGTCAACCTGCCCAAATAACCATTGCTCAGGAATTTATATATCCTACTGATTATGAACCTGCACCTGTTCCTGGTGGCGGGGGAGGAGGGGGAGCTGGTGCTGCTGGGGGTGCTGCGGCACTTGCGCAGGCTATTCAAATCCAAAGTGCTGTACCTCAATTTGATACTGTTGCCCCCGATGATGAGCAACCTGGTTTTCGTGAAGTCGGTGTCGTTATGGATGTTACTCCTAGAATTGAGAAATATAACTCAATTGCACTTGAACTTGCCCCTAAAGTCACTGAATTCGACGGCTTCATTGAGTATGGTGGCTCTTCAGCTATGATTGGAACTTCCGCTGTTGGTTCTCCTCCTATGATTATTCAACCCTCTGGTATTTTAATGCCAATTTTTTCTGTCCGTAAGGTAAACACATCGGTTACGATTTTTGATGGTGCAACTGTTATCATTGGTGGTTTGACTCGAGAAGAGGTTAAAACTGTTAATGATAAAATTCCAGTACTAGGCAACATTCCTTTAATTGGTAGGCTTTTTCAATCGTCAGCTGAAAGTTACTCCAAAAGGAATTTACTTATTTTTGTAAGTGCGAGTATTGTGTCAAGGGGCGGTTCGCCAGTTCGCGAAGTAATTCAAAATATTAGCCCCCAGTCCATTTTTAAGGACCCAGTCATTATGACTCCTACAGGAACCATTAGAAGGGCGGTAAAAGATGAT
Organism: Opitutia bacterium; assembly: GCA_018675995.1. Taxonomy (GTDB): domain Bacteria; phylum Verrucomicrobiota; class Verrucomicrobiia; order Opitutales; family Seribacteraceae; genus Seribacter. The sequence continues at coordinate 1,546 of JABGWZ010000274.1, forward strand.
GTTGTTGCCCCCTAACAATTAATACCAATCTTATATATTAAACGATCTCGATTTTACCTAAATACAATGCCAAGATTTGTTATGCATCTTTGTTTTATTTAATATTCTCTTTCAGCACATTACTACTCATTGCCTAACTTGAATCACCGAAACTTTATTATAACAAAAATAAACCCATATGACCTGCAATTGACTTGGGTTTTACCAACTTCATTTTAATAGATGTGCCCTTGATATTATTACAACCTTAGTTTAGCTTATATTGTGTATCGCCCCCTTTTTAGAAAATTCTCAAAGTTATTTAATTATTGGTATTTCGTAAGAAATCAGTCCTTGGTTAAGTTATGTGTTAAATGAAACCAAAGCTAAAATTTCCCATAACATTTTTAAAAACTTTTATGTTTTGGGTGATTCCTTTTGTTTTAATTTTGTTGATTTTAAACAAGAGCAAGCAGCTTTTACCTCAAGCAACGGAATTTAATTTTAGCACTTCCGCACCGATATCAAATACTATTCCTGATAGAAAATTAGTCTCCGCTGGTGAGAATGATTCGTTTTTGAACTCTTCCACCATTTTAAATGACAGTTGGTGCGAAACTTTGCCTAAGAATAAATTATTAAATCACGAATCATTAAAAAACTTTGATAATTGGCTTCAGGATTATGACGATTACATTAACAAAGATATTCATGATTCAAGAATATCGGAGGAGTTAATCAAGCGAGGAGAGTATCTAGCAAAACAACGAGCTTTTATTTTTGAGCAAATCATTAAGGCATACCCCGAAAATGCTTTAAAATTAGCAATTAATAAAACCACTCTTGATAATTTACCTAGAAATATAAGGGATAATCTCGAAAGCTGGGTTCACGGGTTTGCTGATATAACCTCTTTACATTTTTGCTTTAGTTCGCGTTCTCCGCACGAGATGATTAAGCGAAAGGCGAATTTCCAAAACGGCTCAAGTTTTGATCTGTATGCATATGGCAAAAGGAAGCTACTTCCATCAATAAAAAACCTGTCTGTATGGGGTGTCAGCTTGAATAACAAGCTAGCAATGTCGGAAGATTCATTTATCAATTCTAAAGAAAAAAATGTAAATGGCTCTGTGGTTTATAATTTAGACTTAGGCGGAGAGATTTATTCATTTTCCGAAGAGGATGAAAGAAAAATTTTCGCAAATCGAATATTACAATTCGAAAAATCCAGCTGGAAAACTGGTACAATCCGATATCCTTTGATTGCGAGTAGTACTGGAGAAACATTTTTCAATGCATATTTCGTAATACAATCTCGGCTAACTTGGGAAGAAGCAAATGCAACGGCGAATGCCTGGGGTGCAAAATTGGTCACCATCCAAAATAACAGCGACCAAGTTATTATTGGTAACCTTTTGAAAAGATTTCGTGATATTGGAAATTTACCAAGTTCTGTGGAGGATGTTTGGACCGGCGGAGAATATAATGCAACTTCTGCGGCTTGGGAATGGATTGATGATACAAATTTTTCTAACTTTTCCAACTGGGGACCCTCTAAGCCAGATAAAAATCAATCTGGGTATGGAATTGCATTGGATATCACCAATGACCAGGTAACATGGTTCGAC
>JABGWZ010000174.1 GCA_018675995.1 Opitutia bacterium
AAATCTGAACTAGCATTAGAGGGTGTTTATCATCCTGAAGTCGCGGTATTTTGTCAAGTAGCTTATCAGGCGATCAACGATCAAGTAGATTGGCGTAGGATTACCATTCAGTCTTTTGATTTTCGAATCCTGCGATATTTTAATAGGCATTATCCGGAGGTCCAATTGGCGCTACTTATTGAAAATGAGCTTTCTTGGGAGTTAAACATTGATTCTCTCGGATTTAAACCTGAAATATATAGTTGTGAATACGCCCTATTGAGTGCAGAAACTATTAGCGAATTACAGGAGAAAAACATGAAGGTCATTCCTTGGACGGTGAATGATTCTTTGGATATGCGGCAACTTATTCATTGGGGAGTGAATGGATTGATTACAGATTATCCTAATATTGCCCTTCAAATATTAAATTAAGAAGATGAGTGCTAAGAAATATGATGTTTATGCCATTGGAAATGCTATTGTAGATTATGAAATTGAAGTTGATAACGCCTTTTTAGAAGCAAATGGTGTGGAGAAAGGGTTGATGACATTGGCCGAACAAGACCGGCAAGATGGTTTGTTGCGAGCAGCAAAAAGTAACATCAGAAAAAAACAAGCGGGAGGTTCTGCTGCTAATTCTGTAGTAGCCCTAGCACAGTTGGGGGGTACTGGCTTTTATTCATGCAAAGTTGCTTCGGATGTTGACGGTACATTTTATAGGGACGATTTAGTAGAACAAGGGGTAGCTACCAATTTATCTGATGCCAAGTTCGATGAGGGTGTGACAGGAAAATGCTTAGTAATGATTACTCCCGATGCTGAAAGAACGATGAGTACTTTTTTAGGAATTTCATCAAATCTTTCTCTGTCAGAATTGAATTTAGATCAATTAGAGAATTCTCATTATTTGTTTTTGGAGGGATATTTGGTTTCAAGTCCTTCTGGTTTTGAAGCGATAAAAGAAGCAAAAAGGTGGGCAAAAACGGGAGGTGTTAAAACAGCGCTTACCTTCTCAGATCCAAGTATGGTCAAATATTTTGGAGACCAAATGCATGAAGTGGTGGGAGAAGGCGTTGATTTACTCTTTTGCAACGAGGAGGAAGCGCGGTTGTATGCCGGAACTTACGATTTAAGGCAGGCGATTGAAAAGTTAAAAAAAATAGCGAAATCTTATGTTTTAACGCTCGGGAGCAAAGGGGCTCAGATTTGGGATGGTGATAATATTCATTACATTGATGCTGTAAAGACACAGGCCGTTGATACAACAGGTGCCGGTGATATTTATGCAGGTACTTTTTTATATGGAATTAATCATGGACACTCTTATTTGGAGGCTGGAAATTTAGCGAGTTTGGTAGCTTCTCAAGTGGTAGCACAATATGGCCCAAGACTAAAGAAATCTGAAATTCGAGAATTTCTTACCGAGATGAAGAATAAAAACTAACACTTACTTTGTAAATGGATATGTATTAACCTATTTTTGCACTCCGTTTTGCTAGAACAAAATAATAAAATTCGATGAAAAGGACATTTCAGCCATCAGTAAGGAAAAGAAAGAACAAGCATGGGTTTAGATCCAAAATGGAGTCAGCCAGTGGTAGAAACCTCCTTGCCAGAAGAAGGGCAAAGGGAAGGAAAAAATTAACCGTTTCTGACGAGAAACGATCCAAATAACATTGAGGGCATGAATGTATCAGCCCAACCAAAACCTAATTATAGCTTTTCTAAGACTGAAAGGCTGAGTAGTAAAGTAAAAATCGAGGAGCTTTTCAAAAGAGGTTCCTCTTTTCGTTTAGAAAAATTCCGGATCGTACTACTTTCACAACCACTGGATCGAGGCAGGCAGGTCCTTATCAGCGCACCTAAAAAACTTCATAAGTCAGCTGTAAATCGAAATAGAATCAAACGGCTTATTCGCGAAGTCTACAGAAAGAATAGGGAAATTATCAATGCTAGAGGTCAGGGTTATCTCATGGCAATCATCTACCTCGGGGCCACCATGCCTACCCATAGTGAGGTGGAAGGGCAACTTATTAAACTCTTCAAACGTTTGAATATAAATAAAGATGAGATTGTCTAAATTTAACGTACAATGAGAAAGTATCCTTTCATAATAATTCCAATAATTCTTTTTTCATTTCTTGCTTTTAAAACCGTAGAGCAGGATGATCGCTATTTTCAGATCGTAAAGAGCCTAGATGTTTTTACTACCTTATTTAAAGAGGTAAATGCCTACTATGTGGAAGAGATTAATCCGACTGAGTTGATGAAAATAGGTATTGATGCCATGCTGTCATCTCTGGATCCCTACACAGATTATATTCCAGAAGATGATATTGAAGATTATCGGACCATGACCACGGGTGAATATG
>JABGWZ010000071.1 GCA_018675995.1 Opitutia bacterium
ATAGAAAGGCTAAAAACCTTTTAAAAAAGTTAGGGGAATCCTATAGGGCTAAGAATCAATAGCCTTCTTCGCAGCAATATGGGAAAATGGAATACTAACAAAATAAATACACCCTAAAGAGAAGAGAAAAATCCATGTTTCTTTCATAAATATCGATACACCCAAACAAACTGCAAGCAAGACGATCAAAGCTTTATTCGAAGCAACATTGAAACGGACATTCCTAAATGAAAAAGTTGATAAATTAGATACCATTAGGACTGAAACTACAAACACCCATGAAATAATGATTAATGGGTAAGAAGAAATAGGAATATCCAAACCAAATCTTTCCAGAATGAATGCAAACCCAAGAGGCATCATAACCAAGCCAGCTGCGGCTGGTGCAGGAACTCCCGTAAAATAACTTTTCCGATTAGTAGAATCTGACTTTTTTAAATGCATTACATTAAACCGTGCTAATCGAAATGCATTACATGCCGCATAGAATAAAAAGGGTATCCAATACCATTCAAGTAGATAGCGACTTTCAGAAGAAATCATTGGTTCCCTAATCCAAAGAAAAGTAATAATTGCAGGTGAAACCCCAAAGCTAATCGTATCAGCAAGGCTATCTAATTCAGCACCGAAAGGAGTAAATGCTTTTAATAACCTAGCAGAAAGCCCATCGATTAAATCAAAACAAGCTGCAACTAAAATACAAAGGACAGCATATTGCCAATTACCATCAAGAGCATAACGAATTCCAGTTAACCCAGAGCAAAGTCCAATAGTTGTAAAAATATTTGGAAGTAACTTTGTTAGTGAAACTTTTTTAGTTTCATTCACAGACTCTACTGTCATGCTGAAAAACTACTGGTTAGCCGTCTTGAAAATCTCCGTGGAGGAATTAATTCTGTACCATAAGACCGATTTATAATTCGCTGCCATAATTCGTCAGTCTGGCGATGAAGATGAGTAGTAGTTGCAGTAACGCAATTAAACGAGTCAGTAAAAAAGAAATAAAATAAGTCTACATCATCAATAGATGAAAAACTACTTCTTAAATCGTATATTGATTCATTTTTACACTCAAGAATCAATGATTCATTACGAGAGCACTCAGAGGAAGAAATTTCCATAGGAATTCTAAAATTCTCAGAAATTTTTCCGTTTATTAAATCTTTCACAGATTGTCTTAATGGTTCGATAAACCTTGATGTTGTTACGAAATATCTGTGACCAACAGATTTAATATCAATAATAGTTTCTGGTCCATCAACAGGAAGTCTAATCAACCTCATACAAAATTTACCGGATTTTGGATCAGGTAAGTGCAAAGTAGCACCTAAAGATGATGCTAGAACTTCCAGTTGAGATTGAAATTCTGTAAGCTTGTTCACTAAGAATAACAAGCAACTTCAATGCCAATACATTCTTTTGTAAATAACGCCAATCATGAACATTGAGCAGTTAATTAATATTGTTTTAAAACGGGGTAAAACTTATTTTATACTTCTTTGAAATGTGACTAAAAGCTTGGAGACGGATCCTTCGGAACTTACGGTTGGAACTAAAGATAATATTTGCCACCCATTCTTCGCTAATTTGTTGCTTTCTACTTCAAGCTTTTGTGCAATTTTTTCCGTCAAATCATCCCCTTTGACCCTAATACCTTCGGGTGAAAAAATCCTAACTTTATATTCAAAATTCTGATATAAGCCATTCATTTCAGTTAAGTTAGCTGGATATATTTTTGCTTTCTTGAATCGAATCTACAAATTTTTCTTTACCGTAATACTTATTGTAATATTTATATCTAAAATATCCATAACCATAGTAACCTGAGTAATAATATCCGGGTGTTTTCTTATGAGGCAAATCGTTCAATACTACACCAAGAACATTTACCCCAGTCTCCTCAAGGTCCTCAACTAAACTCTTTGCAACTTTTCTAGAAACTTTTCCGAAACGGGTAACGAATAAAACTTCATCAACCTTTCGAGCAATTGCTAGAGAATCAGGAAACAATCCAATTGGAGGACTATCAATAATTACCACATCGAATTCTCTGCGTAGTTCATCTTGTACTAAATCGTAAGCTCTTTGTTCTAGCATTTCAGTTGCTGCTCTGGTCTTCCCTCCAGATGGCAAAATAAAAAGATTAGGGTGAATTTCAACGACTGTTTTAATAACTTCAGCGTTTAGCGCACTAGGGTCAACTGCCGCTTTATTTACAAGAGTAACTAACCCTTGGCGATTTTCTAAATCACAAATTTTGTGCAATCCAGGACGCCTCAAATCAAAGTCAACTAAAACAGTTTTTCTACCGTGATTTGCACAACAGTAAGCAAGATTTGCAGAAATAAGACTCTTTCCCTCGCTGGGTATAGCAGATGTAATTAAAATACACTTCGGGTGATCAACGGTAGAATTCATCTGAATTTTGCTGTACATACTACGAAAAGATTCGGTTAATCCATCGTCCAAATCATTACCAACTATTAAAGGTCTTTGATTTTCAACTACATCTGATATTTTTGGAATGCCAGCTATTAAGTCTTTTCCTATAAAAACCTCTACATCGAAGGGAGATTTAACACGATTATCAACAAATTCTAAACAAATAGGTATAGCCAAAAAACAGGCAATAAATATAAGAAATCCAGTGTTTTTGATATTTTCTTTATTGGGAGTAAAAGGCCCACCCGGTAAGTATGCAAAACTTTCTTTACGTAGTGGTTCTTCTTGCTCCGAAGGAAGTGCTTGTTCTATTTTGACCTCGTTTAATCTACTCTGTATTTGGTCTGTACTTTTCCTAACAACAGTTAACTCCCTTTGCTTGTTTGCCAACCACTCTTCCATATCACTAAGTAACATGCTTTCTGACTGAACCTTATTCATTGCGACCTGAAATTCGCGCTCTTGCGAGATATATTGCATTCTTTTGTCTTTCAAATCTTCAATTGCTGCTGCAACTTCCAAAATAAGCGATTTTTTTATATCAAGCACTTGTCTCGCATTTTCTAACATTTTTGGATGCCTCTCAAGATATCCATTGCTACCCTCTTCATAAACCCTTCGGTTATTTTCTAATTCGTAAAGCGTTGAACGTAAATTCGGAATATTTCCAAAAGCTTCAATTGCATCTATCTCAAAAAAATCTTTTATCAATTCTATATCATTATCTATATCTTTTGATTTACTCGAACTTTCGCGTGATCCAATTCTTGCCTGAATCGCAAGAACTTGTCGCAATAAAGAATCTATTTTAATTTGTTGAAGTTTTGCTGATGTTACCTCACTTGAATATTGACTCTTACGAACGGCTGTATCCTTTTTCTCGTCGTCAAGGAAAGGAAGCTCATATTTCTTTTTATATTTAGACATTTCGTCTGCCAGTTTTGCCTCACTTTCCAAACTTTGTTTGAGTAAATTCTCAAGCAAGTTTCTTACGGATTCAACGCGCAAGCTCTTAGTACTTTTATGTAACTTTTCGTATTCTATTTGAGCAACATCTGCAATTAACTTTGCACCTTGAGCACTCCTTGAAACACTATTTATTGTAAAACTGGGCCTTGTTGTTCCAGTTGGGGATACACCAATAGAGTAGTTAACAGCGGAACTTACAGAAACTGGGACACCATCTCTCATAAATGGGGCAAGAATAATTGCTTTTGATTTTGGATCATCATCAATATTTTGGATAACTCGATCTCTTAAATCTTGGCTATTAAGTCCCTCCAAGTGTTTCGATACAAGAGATTGCAATCGAGTGTCTCGATCAACTTTTTGAAGATTTAAAACAGCTGGTGGAGGTACTAATCTGAATGATGAACTAGATTGAAAAAATTCAGTGTCTTGAAATTTTACATACACATAGCTCAAGGATATTGGTAATGATAAAGCTAATGATAGCAACCACCTGTCGCGTATAATCAATAAAAAATCGAATATTCCCCTTGTTTTCGATTTTGATGAAGAAGTGCTTTGACCATTATTATCAAATTCCTCTTCCATTATATAAGCCTTTCAGGAACATCTATTCTATCACCCGGATAAATCCAGAATTTTCTTGATGAAGTATTCTCAATAGAACCTTGGCTTAAAGCTTCAACATTTACTTCATATGTTTTGGTGTCTTTGGTTTGCCCTTCTGCATCATAAAAAGTGCGGGTAACATATACCTTACTTTTTTTAGCAATAACGCTGAAGCCCCCAGATCTAGAAATAACCTCGACTATATTCATAGCCTCTACTTCTGGAGGGAAGATATATGGACCTTTAGAATTTACGCTTCCAGTTAGATAAACCGCTCTTTCTGAGTAGTTTTTTATGTAAACTTTAACAATTGGTGTTTTAAATATTAATTGATTTTTGTATTCATTGGTAAGTAGGCTTTCAATCTCTTTAACACTTAAGCCAGAAACCCTTATTTCATTCAAATATACCGGTTTGATAAGTCCATCACCGTCAATTTTGGCATCTAGATTAGTTTCTGTTTGACCACGAACAAAAAGAGAAATTTGATCTCCAGATCGAACTTTGTATCCAGTTGGATCTCTTAATACCGATGGATCATTCGAATACTTGGATTGAGAGAAAGATGATTCCCAAGAAAATGCTGTAAAAATAATTAACCAAAATATCTTTAAAAATAAATGCTCCTTCAGCATGTCACTAAAATCTTCCTGTTACAGATGCATTTAATACATGACGGCCATAGGTTTCAAGTGCCCTGTCAATGTAAGAATAACTATAACCACTACTTGCCGAAAAAATATCCGAGAACTTTTTAGAAACAGTAAACCCAAGTCCGTAATTATTGAGTGAGGAAGAATCACTTTTTACATTTGGGGCATATGTAAATTCAGAACTACTTGCACTGATATAACCGACACCTGATATGTCCTCCGTAAAGCGATGGTTTACACTAAACCGCCCCATCGTACTAAAGACGGAGTAGCCAGCTGCTGAAGGCGAAAATGATCTACTAGCATCAAACCCAAAATTAGTTTTTGAGTTAAGCTTCCAATTAAGACCAATACCAGTAATTAAATTATCTTGTGTGTCTGTAGAAACATTATCAAAATTTTGCACTGAATAACCAATGCTTGCATCACCCGAAAGTTTTGAAGAATAAACACCTTGAGCACCAAATGAAATAGAGTGGGAACTACTATCATTAAGGCTATCAGTTGATCCGGCACGATCATCTTTGGTACGTTGAAATGTGTAATTTGAGTAGAAATCAAGTTTTTCAGAATATATGTAAAATGCCCGGGCACTTAATGGGAGAGTTTCAATATCATTGTATGCTTGGTCAGATGTTTGCGAACCAGATTGGTAATACTTTGCATTGTAAGATGTACCTGCACCAACGCCAAACTTCGGGCTGTGATTGTAGCGTACATTTATACCAGAAGTGAAATAAGTGTAAGAAGTAAGGTCTTGATCAATGACGCTAGCACCTACAGATTGACCAACATCGAAAGTAGCATCAAAACGAATTTTTGCATTATTAGAAAGTCTTTTGTTTTTCGATAAAGTATCGTCAAAATCTATAGAAAATGTTGTTGTGGGGCGAGTGTAACTTTGGTCGTCATTTTTTACGAAATGAGCAATTTCAATGCCTGCAGATCCACTGAAAGAAAACCATTTTACTTTTTTTGAAAAATGCAATGCAGGAGAAAATTTAAGGATAAAATCATCTTCGCTCTTTAAGTTTTTGGAGGATGTCTGGTTAGCTGCCGTAAAAGTTGGAGATGATATTCCAAATATTCTGGAATCGTATGTGGTATCAATTGTTGCAGATGCGTCTATTCTACCAATTGAGCCCTCATATAACGCAAATGAATATGTTGCAGTTAGGATATAAATCAGCGAAAGAGATGCGTGTAATGGTGCGAAAAATCTCATTTTGAATTAGATGTCTTAAATCTATCTTATTAAGAAAGATGTTGTCAATAATTACCTCATTTGCAGATAATTTATGATTTTAATAAAATGCAAAGAATTTCAAAGTACATAATACCAACTCTTTTGATCGTAGTCACTTGGGCTAAAGCGGGTTTAGCCGGAGATTGGATTTTCTACACAATTAGTACTGTAACAATTTATATTTTGTTCCGAACCCATAACTCACAAACCATTAAGAAATCAACTTTTATTCTGTATATTCCGATAATAATTATTTGCATTCTTTTTTCGGCATCATACTTTAACCCATCATTTAAAAAATTGACTAATAAAGAATGGGCTGAATTAGGTGTACAGGAATCTATTTCAAATGAAATAAATATTGCAAAGGCTCAAATGGCCTTAAAAGGATTTGATAAGATATATAAATATTCAGAATCAAATCCCAAACTTTCAATCGCTCTTTTCTACCATTTAAAAAATGAATATTATGATAAATTTAATGTAAATAATTCTCCAGTTGATAATTTGATTATTAAATATCAAAAATTCATAGAATTAAAAATTATAGATTTCCTCCCTACTTTGCCATTGAAAAGTAATAAATTCATTACTGAATTTGTACATTTTGTTTTTCAAATCTTATTTGGAGTTGCAGTTTTTTATCACATAAAAACATTAAAGCATATTCGAAATATTATTCTTATCATTTCATATAATGGTGGACTAATTGCACTTTTGGGAATACTTCAAAAACTGAATTATACTCCTGGCGAAAACCTTAAAGAGATCTGGGGTATTTGGGATACTCCTGAACCACGGTATTTTTTTGCGAGCTTCACTTACAAAAATCATTGGGCTTGTTATGCAATTATAACAATTTATATGGCTATAGCATTACTATTTCATGAATACAGGAAAGATTCATATAGCTACTTCAGAAAACCTAGAGTAATATTTCTTTTTTTAACGGTAATTAACTTACTTATTTCCATCCCATTATCTGGCTCAAGATCTGGCACTTTTATAATTTTTTCTTCATTGATACTTTTTGTCTTATATTTCTCTTTTAAAAAATACCGTGGAAATTATAAGATGTTAACTATTCCTGCCTTAAGTATAATATTTTCTTTAATCTGTACTATTTGGGTTGTATCAAAATTTCACAAAAAAACCACTGATGAGATGGTTAACAATACCAAAATCCAAATCGACTCAACACTATTGGGTAAATATCCCCTTAGGCTAATGCTATGGGATGACATTTTAGATCAGATATTAGAAAAACCAATTCTTGGATATGGTTTCAATTCATACCAAGCAATAAACCCTAAATATCAGTCAAAAGAGGTTCGTGACCAAAGAAATATTGTGCTTAACAACGCTCATCACGAATTCACACCATTAATTGGTTATGCGCACAATGATTGGCTGGAAAAACTTTCGGAATTTGGTCTTATTGGATTTGGACCCTTTATCATTTATTTATACATGATCATTTCAGTTCTTACGAAGGGTAAATCAGAAACTTCTAGAATTCTGATCATCGGTTCAATTTGTTATCTCGTTTATTCCTTTATTGATTTTCCATCAAGAACACCTTGTAACTTACTAATATTTTCTTTAAATGTGGGGGTCGCATTAAAATACAATTATTTGGTTTTAAATAATTATAGTTCTTTAAAGTTGTAATGCCACAAAACAAAATGTAGATTTTAATATTCATGTGTCGTGAGCATTTACACTATCTGAAACAATCATTTTGTTGGCTATTTTCGTTAGCTAGCTCTTTTTTTGCCTTTTATTCCTATGGTAGTGTAAACAAAACACTAATAGAGTCGTCGATTTTAATTAATAGCAAGGAATTATCAGAAGCAGAATTTCATAGTTTCGCGACTAATAGAGAAAGGAGGTTAAGTACTGATGATCAGATATTTATAGAGACTGAAATTGAAAAAGTAAGTCCTAATATTCTCCCTATATCTAATTTAACACAATCATTGACTAGTACATTTTCAAGCTTTCCTGATCAAGATTTATACGATTCAACAATTTACGCGATAAATTATATTTTACAGAGCGAACAAGCATTCGGTAGTTCAGAAGTTGATATTCTTGAGGGTATAAAATCTGTTTTGATTTCATTTTTAATTGTTAGTGAAGATAAAAATCTAAACCTTAATGATACATATCCAACCCTTGTTAATGGAATTTATGAAGATCTTATACCCGAAAAAGTTTCTACCAAAGGTTTCAGCATTCCAAATTGGGCTAAAAATCTCTCAAAGATCTTTATCGAATCAATTTCTGAATCTGGTATCGAGGGTGATCATAATTCTATTTATACCTCAGTCAGCAGAACAATTACCCAAAGCACCCTTGATATATTAAATAACTCAACTTATTCTGCTCCAAATTTCATCCCTTCAATATCCTCAGTTGAAACTTCTAGAAAACTTGAAAACGATGAAATGAAATTTGGAGGCGTTAACAAGTTTATGAAATTTGACCCTTCCAAAACAGCTATTATACAATTCGCATCAAGAGGTTTAGCTGAAGGACTTTTTGGCAATTCCAAAAACCTAACCGTAAACGATGTTGAGTCATATTCTATTCTTCTTGGAAGTGAAGTTTCATCTTCGTTAATAAATTATTTCAATGGTTTAGGCGGAGAAAATAGTCTGTTTGCTTATGAAACAACTAAGGCGATCTCAACAGGTTTAACCCTTGGTTCGGTCTACAATACTTCAAGCAACAGTTTGTATCGCGAGCTCGAATTGCCTTACATCACTGCAGAATCAATCTCAAAAGCAATTGCCTCACAAATTATCACCTCATCTATCAATCTCGAGACTGATTTTGAGTTACATCGATTATCCGAATCTGTCGCTTTTGGTACATCAATGGGTGCTCAACTGTCAACAGTTTTAGACAGGGCACTAGACTATGAAAATAGCAATAGTTTCGAACTATACTCAAGAACTTCACTAGCTGAAGCAACATCTAAAGGAAGTGCAAATGGAGCGCTAAACGCTGCAAGTCAATTTATAGAAAATGATGCAAATATTGCGGATACATCAGGCAAAGTGTCTAGATTAGAATTACTGCAGATAGCTAGTGGTTCAGCTCTTGGTTCCCTTTTAGGCAGTACTGGTCTTGCAATTTATTATCCAACTACAATGGAAATTATTTCGAGTGCAGCTCAGGGCTCTACTAATGGAGGTATAACAGCACAAAATCTCTCAATGGTTGATAAACCAAAGGGGGTAACCGAAGAGTTTGAGGTGGAAATTGCACGTGCCCTTGCTTTTGGGGCATCTGAAGGTGCATTATTTCAGATCGTTGCGTTACAAAATAAATCAAACCCTGAAAGTCCCACTTTTGAGAGCCAAACCGTAGCAGCAGCTGAATCAGTAAGTTACGGAGCTGCCTTTGGTGCTGTTTCCGGAGGGATTAATTCAGGTGAAGACCCCTTAATTGTAAAACAGGCGATCAATCAAGGTGTTACAGAAGGCTCAACCGTTGGTATTTCATTGGCTCTCGGTTATGATGCCACGGTTGCGAATTCTGTTGAAACAAAATCCTCAATTGCCATCAAGTCAGCCATTCAAAAAAAAGTTAATGAAGCTGCAAGTAAAGCTAACGACTCAATGGCGGTAAAATCTATTCAAACCAACTCACGAGACATGCTCTTACTTATGAGGAAATTTAATATAAACCCACTTTTCACCAACCCGACTAAAATTTTCTCAAATCCGGCTAAAAAAGAAGAGGAAGCACCTAAGCCTTTAAAAGATGAATTTCCAGTAGCATCCCCTATCTAGGAAATTTTAGAACCCAACTACTTTAATTTGGTGAATCAAGAGCATTGAATTAAGTTGTACTAGCAAACTTTTTAAAAATCAAAATATATAATCATACATGATTGAAAACACTTCAGATATTGGACTTATAGGCTTAGCAGTAATGGGTCAGAATTTAGCACTCAACATTGCAGATCATAACTTTGGAATTTCTGTATATAACAGAACATATTCTAAGACCACTGATTTTATTGATAGAAATCAGACTTCAACTCCTAATTTGCATGGATTTGAAACTCTTGAGTCTTTTATAGATTCACTTAAAAGCCCAAAAAAGGTCGTCATCATGGTCCAGGCAGGTAAACCCACTGATGCGGTAATAGATTCTTTGGTTCATTTGTTAGATCCGGGTGATATTATCATAGATGGAGGAAATGCAAAATGGACCGATACAATTGCACGTGAGAAAAACCTCAAAGATAATGGTTTACACTTTATTGGCTCTGGTGTGAGCGGAGGCGAGGAAGGAGCTAGGTTTGGTCCTTCCTTAATGCCTGGTGGGTCATTGGAAGCATGGCAAGCGGTAGAACCTATCTGGAATTCGATTTCAGCAAAAGTTGACCCAAATACCGGAAAACCAATTGAAGGTGCCCTACCCGGAAAACCAATAATTGGAGGAATTCCGTGCTCTACCTATATTGGCGAGAACGGATCCGGACATTATGTGAAAATGGTTCACAATGGAATCGAGTATGGTGACATGCAAATGATCTGTGAAGCTTATGATCTGATGCATTCTATATTAAAGTTATCACCTCATGAAATGGGTGTTATATTTGATGACTGGAACACCGGAGAATTAGATTCCTTTCTAATAGAAATTACAGGAGATATTCTTAAGCAAACTGATCCTAGAACAAGAAAGCCATTTGTAGATATTGTCCTAGATACAGCAGGACAGAAAGGCACTGGCAAATGGACTTCTATAAATGCATTAGATATGGGAGTCCCTGCCCCAACTGTTGCTGAGGCTGTATTTGCAAGGTGCCTCAGTGCAATTAAGGAGGAGCGAGAAGTAGCTTCAGGAATTTTAAAGGGACCAAAAAAGTCTGAAACTGCCATAAACAAAACCGATTTAATCTCTGCGATCAGAGATGCTCTATATTGTTCTAAAATTTGTTCCTACGCTCAAGGGTTTCAGTTAATGAACGAGGCACAAAAAGAATACGGATGGAATCTTAAATTTGGAGAAATTGCCAAAATTTGGCGTGGTGGTTGTATTATCAGAGCAGCATTTCTTCAAAAAATCACCGAGGCTTATGAAAAAAACCCTGAGCTTTCGAACCTTCTCCTTGATGATTATTTTAAAAATTGTATCGATAAGTATCAGTCTAGCTGGAGAAGAGTAATTAGTATAGCAGTTGAATTTGGAATACCCGTTCCTACATTTGCTTCAGCTATTTCTTATTATGATAGTTATCGTGCTGACAGACTTCCGCAAAACCTACTCCAAGCACAGAGAGATTATTTCGGAGCCCATACCTATGAAAGGACTGATGAAACTAGGGGAAAGTCCTTTCACCTAGATTGGTTAAACCCACGAAGGCCTGAAATAAAAATATAAATAGCTAATTCTTAGCTAATTTGGAATGTTTTAAATAAAAATCATTAAGTTCTTTGTAATCCTCATCTTTAGTTTTAGATAAAATAATCCGATCAAAGGATTCACTGAACTTAATTTCCTTTTCTGCAGTTTTCATCCTATTTTCAATATTTTCAAAGGTATCTTGCCCCCTCTTGGTCAACCGCTGTTTCAGCTCGTTCAGCGAAGGTGGCATAATAAAGACACTGTGAAATTTACCACAAAGAAAAGATCCGTTTTTTTCCAAATCTTTGAGAGCAGATGCACCTTGAACATCAATATTCAAAAGTACATCAAAATTGTTTTGAAATTTATCTTGGACAGACTGCCTATAACTACCATACCAGTTTCCGTGAATTTCGGCATATTCTAAAAATGCATTACACTTAATATTTTCTAAAAACTTCTTACGATTGACAAAAATATAGTCGCTTCCATCTCGCTCAGTATCTCTTGGCTTTCGAGTGGTAACAGTGATGACACGTGTTAGAGTTAGATTATGATTTAATAACAAACGATCACATAAAGTAGTTTTTCCCACACCGGCAGGTCCAGAAATTACTAAAGCAATGCCTTTCATGATACTACAGGTCAGTATGTTATGGCAACCCCCACAAGTAACAGTCCATAAAAAAGAAAGGCATACCCTAAGACAATTGATCTTATTCTTTCTCTGAACAGCCATGAAAGAAGTTCTCTCGTTCGGTATGGCCATGCGCCAAAGTATAGACATACAACAATTATAGCATAAATTGCTGAAACGAGAAAAAGTCTCGCAGTTGGTTCTTGAAGAAACGCAGAATCTAAAGCTTCTCTAGAGTAAAATAACATGATTATACAAAATGCTCGAACTGATAAAAAGTCATTGATGTAAAAATACGAAGCAACTGCTATGAAAATGCCTATCAGACCAATTATTAATTTGTATTCACCAAAATCAGCTTCTCCTAAATTTCTAACATGGTGATATTGAAACCAAAATAAGCCTATTGATAAAAGGATAATTGATGCTTTATTTGACCTTAAAAGCTCTTTTAATAAACATTTAACCTTGATTGAATTAATGATTAAAATACAGCCTGAAAAGCACGCAATAATTCCAGTTAAAACAGTGTATAATGTGAGATTCACTTTTTAAACTGATACACCAGTTAAGGTAGTTGCTGAAGTTTCTTTTATTGTAACATATTTCAGAGTACCAATTTCTGTAATGTCTCCCTCAAATACAACCTTACGATTACAGCGAGTCCTTCCCATAAACATGTTAATCCCTTTTTTTGCTTTTGCCTCCACAAGAATTTCAAACTTCCTGCCAAGACTTTTAGAATTTGATTCTTCAGACTGAGTTCTGAGCAAAGAAAGAAGCTCTTGATTTCTTCTTTCCTTAATTTCTGTTGGAACAATATTACTCAAACTAACAGCTTTAGTCCCAGATCTTTCACTGTACTTAAAAATAAATGCCATTTCAAAAGCAGATTGTTGAAATGCACTTTTAGTCAATTCAAAATCTTTCTCTGTTTCACCAGGGAATCCAACAATTACATCTGTGCTAATTCTCATAGCCGGTTGAGTAGATCGTAATCTGTTTACAATTTCAAGGAACCGTGCACTAGAGTATGGCCGATTCATTGTTTTAAGAATTTTATCCGAGCCACTTTGCATCGGAAGATGTGCATGTTCACAAAGTTTGGGCAAATATTTATAACATTCAATTAAATCATCACCAAAACTGATTGGGTGAGGTGAAGTGAATCTAATTCTCTCCAAGCCCTTTACATCATTTAGTTTTTCGAGTAATTGAACAAACGGCGTTTTGTTACTTATTTTTGAAAGCGAACCACGCCCATAAGCATTTACTATCTGTCCGAGTAAAGTGACTTCTTTTGTTCCTCGCTCTACTAATTCGATCGTTTCGTCAATAATACTCTCTATACTCCTGTATCTTTCTTTACCGCGGGTCTTAGGTACAATGCAAAATGAACATTTCATGTTACACCCCTGCATTATAGAAACAAATGCGGATGCTTGAACTAGTTGTCCCGAATTATGATTGCGAATTTGGTTTTGCGACCCCAATTCTTCGCCTAAATCTAAAATAATTGGATTCTCGGTGTTTTTTCCTTCCGAAATTTTATCTAAATAATCAGGTACATGATGAAATTTTTGTGTACCTACGATTAAATCCAAATCCGGTAGCGTATCAAGAATTTCAGAGCCTCTGTTTTGGGCCATACAACCCATAATTCCGACAAGAAATTTGGGATTCTTTTTTTTGCGTTTAATTAAATGACCAGCTTTCCCCAAAGCTTTATTTTCAGCCTGCTCTCGCACACTACATGTATTTAATAATACAACATCAGCTTTATCTTCATTATCAACGATTACATATCCCCTATTTTTTAATTTGTATGCCACATCATCTGAATCTCTTTCATTCATTTGGCATCCATAGGTCTTGATAAATACTCGGTTCATTCAGATCGTCTAAGATACCAATCCCAATTTTACGGTCAACTGCTAATAAAATCTGGAAGTTCAAAAGCTGAATCAAGGATAGAGGAAGTTACTTCGCTTAATAATTCGTTTGAATTATGCCCCGAATTTAAAAGGACTGAAGAAACTCCAAGCGAATCAGCAACCTCGTGATCGTGACATGTGTCACCTATTAAAAGAATATCGTCTTTAGCAATTCCAAGAAAATCAAAATGATTTCTTGCTATTAAATCCTTACCGTTTGCAAAAATGTTATCAACTCCAGAAGTTAGATCAAAATAGGATTCTAAACTAAAATGAGAAACAAATTTAGATAAATCAACCTGAGATGCTGCTGAAAGAACGGATTGAGAAATTCCTAAATTACTGAACTGTTTTAATACCTCAAGAATACCCTTTTGTAACTCGCATTGATAAAATCGTTCTCTATAATTAGTAATGAAATAATCAGAAAGAAATCTATAACTTTCACTTGTAATAGGAAGTCCAATTAACTTGTAGTATTCTTTAACAGGAAATTTAAAATTATTTTTATAATAATTAAGCGTAACCTCTTTCAAATGATGTTGATGTAAAAGTTCATTAACAATTTCGACACAGAGTGCAGCATCATCAACGATTGTTCCATTCCAATCCCAAATTATGTGTGAATATTTCAAACCTTTAAATTAAATAAAGATGAATTACTTGGACGAAATAATATAGCAGAGACATAAAAATTTCAGTATTTAACAATTTTAATTAAAAATACTTGATTATACTAAACATGAATTCATTGTGAATCTTTAATCTAACTTTATATTATGGCGAAGAATACAACAGAAAAAAAGAAACATAAAAACCCGGACCTGGAACTTGCATTCCAAGGTATTAATAAAAAATTTGGAGAGGGTGCGTTGATGAGACTAGGGGATGCGACCAAGATGAATGTTTCAGTAATTTCAACGGGATCCCTCGCTGTTGATTTATCTTTAGGGGCAGGCGGGCTGCCGAGAGGACGAATTGTCGAGATTTATGGACCAGAGTCTTCGGGGAAAACAACATTTTGCTTAAGTGTAATAGCTGAAGCACAAAGGAATGGTGGGAATGCGGTCTTTGTAGATGTTGAGCATGCACTTGATCCCAAATATGCTAAGATAGTTGGAGTTGATTTAGATAATTTAATGGTTTCACAACCTGAAAGTGGTGAAGATGCACTTAATATTACTGAAACTTTAATAAGATCAGGTGCGATTGATGTAATCGTGTTAGATTCAGTTGCTGCCCTCGTTTCGAGGCAAGAACTTGATGGTCAAATGGGGGATACAACAGTTGGACTTCAAGCGAGAATGATGAGCCAAGCAATGAGAAGATTAACGGCAGCAATTTCAAAAACGAATTGTGTATGTATTTTTACAAATCAAATTCGCGAAAAAATAGGCGTAATGTTCGGAAGCCCTGAAACAACTCCAGGTGGAAGAGCGTTAAAATTCTTTTGTTCGATCCGAATGGACATCCGTAGAATTGGTCAAATTAAAGAATCAAATGGTACAGTAACAGGAAATAGAACTAGGCTTAAAATAGTTAAAAATAAAATAGCACCACCTTTTACAGCCTGTGAATTTGATATTATGTATGATGAAGGAATTTCGAGAACAGGTTCTGTATTAGATCTTGGTATCGAACACGGAATACTAATTAAAAAAGGAGCGTGGATTTCGTACGATGGTAATTTAGTTGGACAAGGTCGCGAAGCAGCAAAGCAAGTACTCTCAGAAGATGTAGAACTAATGAATAAAATAACTGATGCAATTTTAGAGAAAGTTGAGGTTAGCGTAGGTTCTGTACTTGCTCAAAATAAGGATGATGAGTCCTAAAATTGTAATTAATTGTGTATAATGCAGATACAATTATTTCACTTGCAACACCACCCGCGGAATCAGCACTTGGAATAATTAGAATTAGTGGACCATTATCAGCAGCACTTTGTAATTCAATTTTTAGTCTAGAATCCCCTACCCCAAGGAAGTCTATACTTAAATATTATAAAGATACCGAAAACAATATTATTGACCATGTGATTTTCGTTTATTTTAAAAAAAATAATTCATTTACAGGAGAAGATATGATTGAAATTTCTTTTCATGGTAACATGATAATTGCTAATCAAATTCTAGATGATTTAATTTTAAGGAAGTGTCGCTTAGCAGAGCCGGGTGAATATTCAAAACGTGCATTCTTAAATGGTAAATTTGATCTTACACAAGCTGAAGCAATTGCAGAACTCATTTCATCAAAAAGCGAGGCTGAAATTCAAATTGCAAAACAAAAACTTCTTGGAAGATTCAAAAACGAATTGTTAAAACATAGAAGCAAAATCTTACAATTACAAACTGCATTTGAAGCCGCAATAGACTTTCCTGAGGACGATATTAAGATAGAAAGTTATGATAATAAAATATTAGTTTTAAACGATGTAACAAAGGAGATAAAAAAATTAATTAATTCATCTCGAATTAAGACATCATTAAATAATGGAATTAAGATTGTTATAATTGGACCCCCAAATGCAGGGAAAAGTAGTTTATTTAACAAACTACTTCATGAAAAACGATCAATTGTTAACGATAAACCAGGCACGACAAGAGATTACATTTCAGAGTATATTAAAATTGGGAAATTCAACATACAACTGTTTGATACTGCTGGAATTAGATCCGGTAAATCCTTAAACGAAGATCTGGGAGTAGAATTATCATTAGAAATGATCGAAGAAGCTACCATACTGTTATTGGTTTTGGATTCTTCAACGCCCTACCCTTCTGATTTTAAATCTAAAACTAAAGAGGCATTATTAAATAAAAATATTATTATAATAGAAAATAAATCAGATCTAGAAAAAAAGATATGCCCCAATGAATATCCCCCAAGCAACTCTACACTTTCTGCATCCATACATCATGAAAGATGCTCTGAAATGATTTGTGATCAAATATTAGAAGAACTAGATAAACTATATCCCAATGATAACTTTAATGATATTATAGTAAATAAAAGACAAATGATACATTTGGTTGAAGCATCAAAATTTTTAGATGATTCTTTAGATCTAATTAAGTCTAATGAACCCGAGGAATTTATCCTACAAAAATTAAGATTAAGCATTGAAGCGATTAACTTAATAATCGGGGAAAGTACAAATGAAGATATGCTAGATATGTTATTTAAGAATTTCTGCATAGGTAAATGATGGAAGGTTTAAGAACTAATAAGGATCATCCTTATGATGTAATAATTTGTGGTGCAGGTCATGCTGGGTGCGAAGCTGCATTATCAGCCTCGAGGTTGGGAGCGGATGTCTTAATTCTGACAGGTAATTTAGATACAATTGCACAAATGAGCTGTAATCCGGCTATAGGTGGGCAAGCAAAAGGACAAATGGTTAGAGAAATTGATGCCCTGGGGGGCGAAATGGGATTGAATGCAGATTTTAGTGCAATCCAATATAAATTACTAAATTCATCTAAAGGACCTGCCGTACAAGCACCAAGAGCTCAATGCGACAAGAAAGCATACCAGTTGAGAATGAAATTTGTTCTAGAACAAAATGAAAAAATTACAATTTTTCAAGGTTTAGTCGATGGATTAATTTTAAAAAAAGATCAATGTATAGGTGTTAAAACAGCACTTGGGCAACAATTCTTTGCTAAATCTATTGTAGTCACAACTGGAACTTTTCTTAAGGCTCTAATGCATGTTGGCCAAAATCAAGCTGAGGGTGGCCGCCTAGGAGATCATGTCTCTAAAGGTTTATCTTCAGATTTCGAGAAAGTTGGAATTAAACTCAAAAGATTTAAAACAGGAACGCCACCTAGAATTTTAGGAAGGACAATTAATTTTGCAAAAACAACAATTCAAAAAGGAGACCTACTACCCACGAGATTTGCTTTCTATGACACAAGATCAGCAGATGAAACGTTCCATGTGGAACGTAAATCAAGATGGTTCCATGTGGAACATGACATTGACGCTGATCCAAACAAGGTTGATTGTTTTGTAACTCACACTACGGATCAAACCTCACATATAGTAAATCAGAATTTGCACCTTTCTCCACTTTTTAAAGGGGATATTGAGGGTACTGGGCCTCGGTACTGTCCAAGTATTGAAGATAAGATTGTTCGTTTTTCTGAAAAGGATAATCATAGGATATACCTTGAGCCTGAAGGTACAAATACAGACGAATGGTACATAAATGGTTTTTCTACAAGTTTACCTTTTGATATTCAAAACCAAATCATTAAAACAATTCCCGGGCTTGAGAAAGCTATCATAATTCGGCCAGCATACGCGGTGGAGTATGATTATGCTCTACCTACTCAATTATATTCCACCTTAGAATCGAATAAAGTAAAATCGTTATTTTTTGCTGGCCAGATTAATGGAACTTCAGGGTATGAAGAGGCCGCATCCCAAGGACTTATTGCCGGAATTAATAGTGCTCTTAATGCTTTCGACATACCCCAAGTAACATTTGGTCGAGACGAAGGGTATTTAGGTGTTATGATTGATGATTTAGTTACTAAGGGTACAAACGAACCCTACAGAATGTTTACCAGTAGAGCTGAGTATCGACTTTTATTCAATCATGGAAGTTCGGAATTAAGATATTTAGATAAATTAGAAAGCCTAAACCTTGTCTCCAAGCATCGCTTAAATGCCATAAAGGAAAAGAAAAGTGTCATAATTAAATTAATTGAAAGATTTAACTCAGAAAGGACATCAACAGGCTCAACTTTTTCCGATGAAATTAAGAAAAGTAACGAGTTTGAATTCTTACCTATGGAATTTCATTCATTACATAAAGAAGTAAAAAATGAAATAATTTATCAGATAAAATACAAAGGTTACCTTGACCGGGAATTACGAAATATCAGTAAACTCAAAGAAATAGAATCTATTAAGATACCTAAAGGGTTTTCTTACATTGACATACCTGGTCTCCGTAAAGAAAGTGCTGAAAAACTTTCTCAAGTTCGCCCTGAGAATTTAGCCCAAGCAGATCGTATCTCTGGCGTAAATCCCTCTGACATTAGTGTCCTTATGGTTATGCTCTCTAAGTAATTCTGTGGATATTTTTCTAAGGAAATTTCAAGATAAAGAAAATCGAAAGGGTAGGGTTGAACAATTTTTCAAGTCGGACCTTTTTTCCAGTTTTAAAGATGAAACAGTTATATTTGATTTGGAAATTGGGTGTGGTCATGGTCATTGGTTAAACGCATATTCAGATTCTAACACCGATATAATTTGCGTAGGTATAGATCTAATTTCTAAAAGAATATTGAGATCAAATAATAAAAAATTAAATAATAAACGAAAAAATGTGTCATTCTTTAAGGCAGAAGCTAACGAGTTCCTTTTGTACAAACCTTCAAATTTCAAAATTAGAAACACTTTTATTCTTTTTCCAGATCCATGGCCAAAAAAAAAGCATCACAAGAGGAGACTCATACAAGAAAGTTTTCTCTCTTTACTTAGAGAAAACACATTACCGGATAGTTTGATATTTTTTCGCACTGACCATCTCGACTACCACGATTGGACCATACAAAAATTAGGAGATTCCAAATCATGGGGAATTATAGATACAATTTGGCCCTTTGAACATGAGTCGTATTTTCAGAATTTATTACCAAATTACAAAAGCATTATCTCGCAGGCATTATAAGATAACCTTATGATAAAAGTTCTGGGCCTACCTTAGTTTCAATGATTCAAATTTGGTAACTTCTAAAATATCAAGATCTTCATTGACCTAAGTTAACCTATACTTATAGTGATAAGTTTTGAAAATTTTAGTCACATTCTTATTATACCTAGTATTTTCTTGCTGTGCTTTTGCAGCAGGTGATGGAGTCAGTCTCACTTCAGACGAATTATTTCGCTTAGGCCCACTTCCAGTCACTAATTCAATGGTTACAAGTTGGGTTGTTTCACTTTTTATAATTTTTTTAGTCAAACTTATGGTTGGAACCCCTCAGTTAATTCCAACTAAAGGACAACTCATTGTAGAATCTTCGATCAGTAGTCTCCGCTCAATTATTGAACCTATTGTTGGAAAAAAAGTTTTCTTTCCGTCCTTTTGGTTGTTATCCGGTCTTTTTCTTTTTATCCTGTTTCACAACTGGAGCGGTCTTTTGCCAGGGGTTGGTACAATTGGACACGGATATTATGCAGACGGTCACTTTAATATTTTAAAACCATTAATACGCCCCGGTAATGCAGACCTTAACATGACACTTGCACTCGCTCTTGTTGCAAATCTCTGTTGGGCTTATTTTATTGTCAAATATGCCGGAATTAAAATGATCGCAAAAGATCTGTTTGGTAATAAGGCAGATAGAACCCAAGTGAATTTTGGTGTTTTCGCATTTCTTGGAGTGCTTTTCATTGCCGTTGGTCTTATAGAAATTCTGTCCATAATTTTTCGCCCAATTTCACTCACTTTCAGGTTATTTGGAAATGTATTTGGCGGGGAAAGTCTCCTCCATAGTATGTTTAATCTAGGAAATAAATTGGGATTACCTGAATTAGCTACCAAAATTTCTATGGTAATTGCTCCAATTCCATTTTATTTTATGGAAGTCCTCATAGGTTTTGTTCAGGCACTAGTTTTCATGCTTCTTATTTCTGTTTACATCGGTCTTATATGCAATCATGAAGAAGAACATTAATTTCAAGGTCGGGACCATCCGTGAGCGTGGACGATCTAAACTAAAACATTAAAAAAATTATTATTATGATAGAAGTATTAGCACAAGCAACGGAACAAGCAACGGATTTGAGTCAGCAAGCATCAGGAATAAGCGGTAGTATACAAGGTGGACTCGGGTGCCTAGGGGCAGCAATTGGAGTTGGAATTGTCGGAATGAAAGGTGCTGAAGCAGTTGGTAGGAATCCAGACGCATCTGGTCCAATTTTAGTTCAGTCTATCATCGGAATGGCTTTGGCTGAAGCAGTCGCTTTCTATTCCCTTTTCCTCTAGTCTGCAGAACTTTAAACCGGCACTTTAACTATGATCATACTTGCAAGCTTAACGGATATCCCAGCGGGCATCATTGAAAAGTTTGGTGTCGACTTACCCCTTCTTATTGCACAAGCGATAAACTTTTTGTTGGTTGCTTTTTTAATCTGGAAATTTGCGTTTAAGAAAATTCTTTCAACCATCAAAGAACGGGAAAAGAAAATTGCTGATTCTCTGAAGAATGCTGATCGAATTAAACTGGAACTCGATGAAACAGAAAAAAAGCAAAGAGAAACCCTAGAGCAAGCATCAATAAAAGCTAAAAACACTGTTACTGTTGCACAGGAACAGGCCAAATCCTATATTGAGGCTCAAAAAGAGGAGGCTAGGAAGCAGTCCGAGGACATTATCAATAAAGCTCTTTCCAGCATGGAACTGGAAAGACAGAGAGTTTTAAAAGATGCCAAAGATGAAATCGCTTCTCTTGTGGTTTTAGCAACTTCCAAAGTACTCGAAAGAGAACTCGAAGAAGAAGAAAAGTCCCGGTTCACTGAAACTGCAGTAAAAGAAATAAATCTTTTATCCTGATTTTTAAAATTCTTCATGGCCAAGAATGCAAAGAGTTTAAAAGTAGCTAAATCACTTTTGCTTGCCTCAATTGACGGCGAAGGGAGGGTTGATGAACAAAAAATCAAAGAGATATTAAATGAATTAAAGAACCAACCTCGTTCTAAAACTTTACCTGTTCTTAAAAATCTTCTTTCTCTCGTTCGACAAAAAATTAATAGTTACGAGGGTCAATTGGAAATAGCTTCATCTAACATTGAGAATATTTCAGATACTCTATCTATAAATCTGAGCGATACATTTAACAGAAAAATTGATCTCCTAGCATCAACTAACAACTCACTTCTCTCCGGGTTTCGCCTTCGTATTGGAGACAATGTTTACGAAGATTCTCTACGCCAGCGAATTAACAGCCTTCAAAAAGCACTTACTTAATAACAATTTATGAGCTCTATCACAGATCTAATCCGAAAGGAAATAGAAGACCTTTCTATTGACGCAACCCGTACGAATGTAGGGACGATTATTACGCTCGCTGATGGCGTTGCCCGAGTAGAAGGCTTGTCCAATGTAATGTTTAACGAAATGGTTGAATTTCCAAATAATGTATTGGGAATTGCCTTAAACCTTGAAGAAGACTCTGTTGGTTGCGTTATACTTGGAGAAACAAGTTCCCTCAAAGAAGGTGATGAAGTAAAAACCACTGGTAAACTTTTATCAGTCCCTGTAGGCAAAGCTTTACTTGGAAGAGTGGTTGATGCAGTTGGAAGACCAATAGATGAAAAAGGTGCTATTGAGAGTGACATAACCTACCCAGTTGAACGAATTGCCCCTGGGATAATTCCGAGAAAATCTGTTTCTCAACCACTTCAGACTGGCATCATGGCGGTTGATTCTATGATTCCCATTGGAAGAGGGCAGCGAGAACTAATTATCGGCGATCGATCTACTGGGAAAACTACAATCGCAATTGATACAATTATCAATCAAGCAAAGATTAATAAAAAGGGTATAGAATCTGGAGATAAAGATTTCAGGCCTGTTTACTGCATATATGTCGCAGTTGGTCAAAAAAACTCAAATATCGCTCGCACCATAAAGGTGTTGGATAAAGTGGGGGCATTGGAATATGTCACGATTGTTTCAGCACCCGCGGCTGATAATCCGGCTAACCAATACCTCGCTCCTTATTCGGGTTGTGCCATGGGTGAATGGTTTATGGAGAATGGCATGGACGCACTTATTGTTTATGACGACTTATCCAAGCATGCGGTTGCTTACCGACAAATTTCATTAATTCTTAAACGACCATCGGGTCGAGAAGCATACCCAGGTGATGTTTTTTATCTTCACTCGCGCCTGCTCGAACGTTCCGCTAGGTTAAATGAAAACAATGGTAATGGTTCACTAACTGCTCTCCCCATTATTGAAACACAAATGGGTGATGTCTCTGGTTACATTCCCACGAATGTTATTTCCATCACAGATGGTCAAATATTCCTAGAAACTGATCTTTTTAATAAAGGTATAAGACCAGCGGTTTCAGTTGGTCTTTCTGTTTCTCGAGTTGGTTCAGCAGCACAGATAAAAGCCTACAAGAAAGTTGCTGGAAAAGTTAAATTAGAACTAGCACAATTTAGGGAACTAGCTGCATTTTCTCAATTTGAGTCAGATTTGGATGCAGCGACAAAAGCTCGCTTAGAAAGAGGTGCAAGAATTGTTGAAATGTTCAAACAGTCTGCTTACAACCCTATATTAGTCGAGGTTCAAACTGCTATTATGTGGGCTATGCAAAACGACTTTTTCGATTCAATTGAGGTATCTAAAATAACTGAATCTGTTGAGAGTCTTAAAGATTACCTTGCAACGCAAGCTGCTGAAATTTGCGACGAAATTTACCTGAGCGGGAAACTTGAGAAAGAAAATGAAGATAAACTTCGCTCTGCAATGGAAGATTGGAAAAGAACTCTATCATAGCATTATTCTTGCACATATATTATGGCAAATACGCGAGATATTAGGATAAGAATAAAGGGGGTTAAAAATACCCGCCAGATAACCCGAGCAATGCAAATGGTTGCCACTTCAAAGATGAAAAAAGCACAAGAATCTGCCAAGTCTGGCAGAGCCTATGCAATGCTTTTAGCGGATATTATTGGTACTATCGCTGACGAATTTGAGGAAATTACACAATCTTATTTCATCAAAAGACCTGTTAAACACAGGGGTATTTTAGTCATCAGTACTGATAAGGGACTATGTGGTGGATTAAATGCAAATTTATTCCGAGAACTTTCACAAATCGATAATTCTGCAAAATTTGTATCCATTGGCAAAAGAGCTTCCCAATATATTTCAAGAACAAGGAGGGATCTATTAGCCGACTTTTCATTACCTGATAAACCTACATTTGCTGATATCAGAAAAATTGTTGAATTTCTTCTCAGGAATTATGATGACGGGAATATTGATACCATTGAAGTTGTGTACACAAGTTTTATCAATACTTTGCGCCAAGAACCCGAATTAATTCGTTTATTTCCCCTAAATGATCTCGATTCCATGGTGGAAAAGTTACACAGTCGTTTCAATTCCGACTCGAAACCTTTCCCTAAAGATAATCGTGAAATCCTCATTGAGAACAAGGATGATGTATTAGCTGACCTTGCAGTACTTTATTTAAAACAGGAAATTTTTCAGTTAATCCTTGAATCACAAGCATCCGAACACAGTGCTAGAATGGTTGCGATGAAAAGTGCCACAGATAACGCGGGTACACTGATTGATGACCTATCACTACAATACAATCGAGCAAGGCAAGCTGCGATTACACAAGAAATACTAGAAATTTCCGCCGCCTCTTTCTCTCAATAAATTCCCTACTTTTAATAACATGGATGTCGAAAATTCTAATATTGGTAAAATTGTTCAAGTCATTGGTGCAGTTGTGGACGCTGAATTCCCTGCAGGTGCAACTCCTAAAATCTACGATGCCCTCGAAGTAAATTACTCTGTGCCGGGTTTTGAGTCAGATAAAAGACTCGTTTTAGAAACCCAACAACATCTTGGTGAAAACCGGGTTCGCTCAGTTGCTATGTCATCAACCGAAGGACTGGTCAGAGGAACAGAAGTTGTTAACACAGGTGCACCGATTTCGGTCCCTGTTGGGGAAAAAGTACTTGGACGAATTTTTAATGTTATCGGAGAGACCGTTGATAACAAAGGAGCATGTGGTAACGAAGAAACCCGCCCAATTCACCGACCTGCACCAGAACTAATGGATCAGGACACTGAATCCAATATCCTTGAAACTGGTATTAAAGTAATCGATCTTATTTGTCCATTCATTAAAGGAGGAAAAGTTGGTGCTTTTGGTGGGGCAGGGGTTGGAAAGACAGTTGTTATCATGGAACTGATTAACAATATTGCAAAAGCTCATGGTGGATATTCCGTATTTGCCGGAGTAGGGGAGCGATCTCGTGAAGGAAATGATCTTTATCAGGAAATGTCTGAAGCAGGAGTCATTAATCAGGATGATATTTCTAAGTCTAAAGTTGCCTTGGTTTATGGTCAAATGAATGAACCTCCAGGGGCAAGAATGAGAGTTGCTTTATCAGGTCTTTCGATGGCCGAGTATTTTAGAGACGAGATGGGCCAGGATGTTTTACTTTTTGTTGATAATATTTTCAGATTTTCTCAGGCAGGTTCAGAGGTATCTGCACTTTTAGGCCGATCTCCCTCTGCAGTTGGTTATCAACCTACTTTATCCGAAGAAATGGGGATTCTACAGGAGCGAATTACATCAACTAAAAAAGGCTCAATCACTTCTTTCCAAGCAGTGTATGTGCCCGCAGATGATCTAACTGACCCAGCACCAGCTAATACCTTTGCCCATCTTGATTCAACCATTGTTCTTGAACGTTCAATTGCTGAATTAGGAATTTATCCGGCTGTAGATCCATTAGCTTCGGTTTCAAATGCACTTGCTCCCGATATCGTTGGTGAAGAACATTTTCAGATTGCCCGCAATGTTCAAGAGGTTCTCCAGTCTTACAAGGACCTCCAGGATATTATTGCTATTCTTGGTCTTGACGAATTATCGCCAGAGCAAAAGCAGACAGTATTCAGGGCACGAAAAATTCAAAAGTTCCTTTCTCAACCATTTCATGTTGCTGAAGTTTTTACCGGTGTAGCAGGTCAGTATGTTTCTGTTAAAGATACGATTAAGGGCTTTAAAATGATCCTCGATGGCGAACTTGACGAAGTGCCTGAGAACGATTTCTATATGCAGGGTGGGATAGACGGTGTCCTCAATAAAGATAAATCATAATTTTAAAATGTCTCTTTTTCTTGAAATCGTAACACCGGATTCCATAGCTTTTGCTAAGGAGATCAAAAGTGTTGTGTTACCGACTGCCAATGGAAGAATTCACATCCTTCCACACCATATTCCTATAATCGATCGTGTTGTGCCTGGATATGTTAAAGTTTCACTTCAAGGAGAAGATGATTACTTTTCTATTAACCGCGGCTTTGTTGAAGTGTATGGAGAAAAAGTGTCAATAATAACAGATGGGGCATCTAAGGCGAAAGAAGAAGATGAAGCAGCTATCGAAGAAGCAATAAGTAAAGCTCAGACAGCATTAGCTGAGGCAAAGAATAGTAACTTTGATCAAGCAAAAGTAGATCAACTCGAGGCGGCTGCCCGTTTCGAAATGGCTAAGAAAATTGCCCGAAATAAATCCCGTTAAATCTATTTAACACACATTGTTTTGAAATATTAGGATACCCCGATATTACATAACAATTTCATTTAATTAATGGTGGGCCCTGTCGGGCTCGAACCGACGACCTGGCGATTATGAGTCGCATGCTCTAACCAACTGAGCTAAGGGCCCGTGTTATTTTGTTTATCGCATGATTCATTAATTTATTCAAGCATGTATATAAAAATTAACAGATCCATTTTTTACCCTTTATTCTCAATAATTTGATTTCGTTCTAAAAATGGTTATCAAAATTTAAAAATGTGGTAAATTTTACCCCTTTTTGCTACTTTTTATCAATTAGGCATGGGTTTTTCTTTAATTTTACTACTAACATAACCACTATTATGAAAACTATATTTCCCGAAGAAAAATCTAAACAACTTGGCATTGGTGAAGGATATGATTTAGGTTCACCTCACTATCAAGAATTAGTCAATTACACTAACCTTAAACTCGCTACCCTGGGTCTTCCCACAGTAGGAGACCAATCTGACAACCCAACACTTCGACTTAGTGGCTCCTTAGTAAAGGAATACCGCGAAAAAGTTAGACTCTTGCGAGGTTACCTATGTCCTGCTGACAGACGAATCCAGGATTTCCTTTCTCGAATTCTTGGAACTGACCGGCCAAGCCTTCCGACAGAATCCTTTGTTTTAGACCGTCATGGGTTGGCAAGGATCACTTCATTGCCTCGGGATGGCTATAATTTTTCTTCTTCTATAATGGAATCTAGACGCATTGCTCAGGGCGTCCTACACAACCCCTCAAGCGATCGCCGAACTACCTCTGGGGTATTTCATGTTGCTGATGTAGGTTTACCAGCCGCAGATGACAAGAAGGTTGTTCCGCTAAATGCAGCAAAGGAATTACTACGTTTGGCCCTCA
This sequence comes from Opitutia bacterium, assembly GCA_018675995.1. Taxonomy (GTDB): domain Bacteria; phylum Verrucomicrobiota; class Verrucomicrobiia; order Opitutales; family Seribacteraceae; genus Seribacter. Next base: position 27,061 of record JABGWZ010000071.1, read on the forward strand.
ATCCTCCTCCCCAAGATATGGTTTTCCCTTTTTCATCGAATGAAGATGATCCAGCAAAATGCTGGGTATCCCTTCTTTTAAGACCAGTTGTGTGTCCAGCCGTAGAGGGATTTATTCGCGAAAAATCTATGGAAGTTCGTTTTTTTGCTCCTGGAGGATGCGTTGCTAATCTTGATTTTGTGGAAAGTATTTTTGGTAATGGTGGAGATCCGTTCTTAGCTGAAAATGATGCTGGTTTAGACATCGAGAACTGGACCGGGCACACAGGGTGCGTAATTGTGGCTCCACATCTAGCAGGAACGCCAAAACAAATTCTCAACCTTCCTACTAAAGCTGAGGCCACAGACAGAGAGATTCGGGATGGAATGTATTATGAAAATAACCCCGAAGAGCTTTACAACGATGGGAGAGCCTTCAAACTTACTTTTCGCGACACATCGGGTCTAGTAGTTACGGTTATAGCCGATAATTATTTTGGCTACTGTAAGAAGGAAGTAAAGACACAAGTCAGTTTTGCCGCTAATTTATCTGGTTTATCAGAAGAGGAACATGCGGGTGGAGCAGTCGTCTTCCCAAGTTATGATTTAGGAGAACAATTTGATCCGTTAGAGATTCTACCTAAGACACCTCATACCTTTAAAGACTCGATCAAATCACTTGGGATAACTGAAAATAGTGTGCCAGAAGGAGTCTACTGTGATCCATTATTCCCATCGATATTCTTTTTACCGGAAAATGCTAAATTTAGTCTTAGAGATCAAAAGATTTCATGGACGTTCCAAAAGGATGAGAAAACTTTAGCATTAATTCCCGGAAATTCCTATATCTTACCTTCAGGCTACAAGGTAGAAATGAAAAGAACCGAAAATGATGGTCCTTGGAAATTAGTTGGTACCGTTGGGGAGGGTTTTCTTTGTCATAAGCCTTGCACTGTTTCAGGTGGTGGAAAGTCCGAAATATCGAAACCACTAACGGATGCTATTGTGTGCGGCCCAGTTTTTATAGCCGATTGGGAAAAAGATATGAACTTGGCAAAGGAAGTAATTGAGAAAGATTATTCCACAAGATTTCGAAATCCGGAAAAAAGCAATATTCGAAATAGAAAGGTTCTAGATTCTAACCGATCCTTGGGATCTGTGATTAAACTCCTCACACCCTCTCAGTCTCTCTACACTGATGAATTTAACACCTGGTTAGAATCAATTCCGCAGCGAGTGAAAGACTTAGTTCTCATTATTAAGCGAAGGTACCTTGATGATTGGGGAGATGATTGGAGAAAATACTTCAGCGTAGATTCAGTAAACGGACAACCAGCTAATGAACTGCGGTTTAAGGGTGAAAAATTAATTACCAGACTTTTACGGGTTGGGTTTGCTGAAAATGGTTCCTGGAGACTTTTTGCCCTTCGAAAAGATTTTATACCAGCGGAGAAAATATTAGCTGAAGATGACATTACTGTTTCCACAGTAGCTCCTTTGAGCCTGCTTAAGGAAATTGGCCCTGGTACTTTTAAGGAATCTGCCAAATTCGTTCATAATTGTGAATACCGGCTATTTCAAAGACCAGATGACGCCATTCATCGTGGTTTCGATAAGCAAACAGAGAAAGATCTTTCGAGACCAGGTAATTTTATCAGTAATTTTGAATGCTTAAATGGAGATGAAGCCCAACAACAAATGGCTCAAACACTGACTTTTGAAAATTATACGGAACCAATGCAGAAACTCATAGAGTATGCGGCTGAAAAATCTGGAGATGAAAGTCAATTTGTATCATCTGCTAATCCACGAATTGTTGATGGTAAGCCAACTAAAAACCCTCGGTATTTACAAACTCGTCCAGATTTATTTAATCCTAAATCAGTACACTTAGCAATCGAAGGCACCAGGCTGAGAAGAAAATTGAGTCACGATTCCTCGGTCCTTTATCCAGTAAGGTCTGTTTTGCCGGGCCGAAGAAACAATCCAGCCGAAGAAAACGGGAAAGTCCGACCTCTCTGTTGCTTTGCACCTATACATTATCTGGAATTACCAGAGTTATTTATCGATTTTATTGTTTCGGTCACTGGAAAATCACCATCCACAACAGGGGCAGGTTCTGAAGGAGCCCTTACAAAAGGACCTTTCAATGCTCTCCTTCCCATCCATGACTTAAACGCAGCCCTAGTTTCCTACGCTTCTACTGGGCAAGGTGCTTTTGTTACATCTGCTGGTTTTATTGGTCCCAAATATAAAGTCTCGCATGATGTCAGCCTCTTGATTCCAGAAATATGGAGCAGGCTGAGGGATTACGAAAATGATCCACAGGAAATGATTGCTAAAGGTCTTCTTGAAAAAGTTCCTGCCTTCGAACTAAACGGAGATAAATTGCCCACCGAGTATCTTGGTTATCGAATTACGAGACGATTTGCTCATGAGTTTCTTGGACGAATCTTTACCGATCCAGTATCTGTCTTTCCAGACGATATGCTCAGACCAGAATTACAAGACGGAAAAGAATATGCAGACAGTATTAAAAACCTTGTGGGAACAGGTCAAATTGTAGCAGAAAGATACTTTAACGATGGTTGTGCCGAAAAAGCATGCCCACCACTAAGAGCACTCTTAGAAATTATGGCGAAAGGTAATTGGGAAAACAAGGGCTTGCTCGATCAAGAATTTCGAGATCTTTTTAATTCTGAATCGATTCTTTCTAGTGATTGGTACAACGAACGTCTGGCAACAAGAATTGAGGTTACTAAGGACTACTGGTCCACAAGAATTAATTATTTGGAAGAATTCCTCAAAGATCATGTCAATCGGGAAGCTTCAGAAAGATTGGGCATTCAAAAAAGACTCGATTTCTCAAAAGATGCTTTTTCAAAGCTAAATGACAAAAAAGATGCTATTAGCCGTATTCATGGGTGCCTAGGAACTGATCCCAGTATCTACCAATAATCCTATTGATCTGCTTTTAAAATATCTCTAGCTCGTATTCCATTACAGTATTCCCTGTAATATCTCTTATACTAGTGCTAACTTTAGGACCATTGGGTAGCCATTCTATCTTCAAAAGTCCAAAGTTCTCTTCAAAATAACGATTTCCCAATCGGTGAATATTTTCTTCTAATTTAGGCCTTTGTCTTTGGTTCATCGGACTAGATGTTATGTCATATAGGGGGTAGGGGAGAGCACCTTCAAGTCTTGAAATCTCAGCCGAATGCCTATCACCACTTAAAATGATCGTTCCTTTTGTCTTTTTTTCTTTGAGTAAGTTAATGAAACGTTTTCTTTCATTTGGAAAGTTTCCCCAGGTTTCCCAACCATGCGTTGTTGAAACTACTTGTATGCTGCTGGCAATAATTCTAATCTCTGCCGGTTTACTAAGGACCTCCTCCAACCATGCCCACTGAATGTCTCCGAGGATTTTAGCTTCCTTAGATTCATTAGGCACATAGGGCCCTTTCCCGTTTTCTCTTTTATCGGGTCTTTTTAAGGGTGTTCGAAAATAGCGGGTATCAAGCAAAATGAATTGTATACGTTTATCTGGCGGACCGATGATTACACTATCATAAGTACCTGGAGTTTTGCGTCTTTCAGAATCATTCGGATCGTGCAGGAAATCCAAGAAGATTTTTTGCGATTCTGCTTTTTTAGGAAATTCGATCCCTGCATCATTTTCGCCGTAGTCATGATCATCCCAAACGGCAAGTAGGCGGCAATTTTGACGAAGTTTCTTGAAACCGGATATCGATGAAAAATCATCCCATTTACCTTTGAGTTTTTTCATATCTTGGGTATCCCCATAAATGTTGTCACCGAGAAGAATGAAAACATCAGGCCTTTTTTCTAAAACACTTTCCCAAATTGGCTGCGGTCGAGTTTGCTTAAGACATGAGCCAAACCCTATCGTTTCAATGGGTTGCTGTACAGCTGGTATCGAAACCATTAAAAGAAAGTAAGTGAGCCAAGCAAAAATGGACTGTACGGAAAAAGAGATCATTTTAAATACTTATCAGCAAAATTAAGATATTGTTCCCAATCATAAGCAGTCACATCATGCTTACCCTTTCTTACATGGTAACCAATTCTTCCATGCACGGGTTGGTTAGCAGGTGGTTTCCTAGTTGCTCCGAAGGCATAACCAAATAATTTGTAGACGGGCTCTGCGTTCAAAGACGCAAGGAATTCTCCAGTAGGATCCGCCCAAAGATCTTCCTCCGCTGAAGCTATGTAAACTGGTCGGGGTGCGGAAAGTGCTATAAGCATATGCTGGTCGACGGGACAATTTCCTTCATTGTCGTTATATTTCTTATAATTATCACAAAACCAATGAGGAAACGAAGTGTTGATTCTATTTACGGTTTCACCAAAACGGCGTCGGCTAATTGCTGCCCCACCACATCCCGAGTTATTAGAAATTACCATAGCAAACCGTTCATCAGTTGCTCCTGCCCAAAGAGATGTTTTCCCAAGACGAGAATGCCCCATGACCGCAACTCGTTTTCCATCTATCAGAGAATCTTTTTCCAGGTAATCCAAGCAACGACTCAGCCCCCATGCCCATCCTGCAATCGAAGCCCAGTCAGATGGTTTCCTTCCACTCGGATCTTGTGGTGGAAATAGAGCGTGTGGCCCATTATTAAAACCATCATGAAAATCTGGATCAATATCTCCATAATAAACGGTCGCAAATGCATAGCCTCGATTTATGATTTCATCAATGTCCCATCGAGATGCAGCAGCCCCCCTATCTTTTTCTCTCGCCCGGTTATCTTTTATTCCATTGCGATTACGAACCCAACTAGTTGGCATAAGGATACCAGATTCTGAAAGAACCGTGTGATTTCCATGAAAGTTAATCGTTAGAAATCCAGGTGCAGGCCCTTTCCCGTTTTGAGGTGAATATACAAGAAGATTGACCGCAAGTGCTTGCTCACCTTTTCCCAAGTGAATAATTACTTGCTTGCGGATGGCTTTCCCACCCAAAGCTCCTTTTTCTTCTTCCACTACCTCGAACCTTATTGGTATGGTATTAGAAGGAGATTGACCATATACCTCTTGCTCGAAAAGGTTTATGATTTCAGGACGGCGTTTACTTAACCATAATTTTGAATTAACAACCTTTGTGCCATCAAGACAAATCAAAGGATCTGGCAATTTATAGTTATTAACCTTTAGCTCATCGTAAAGAAATCCTTTGGGTTGAGCATTCAAAATAATGAAAGACAAAAGAAAAGAACTACAAATCTGAGCAGGTTTCATTATTTCAGTAACTAAACCCATCCATCAAGGACGCAAGTCACAAAGAAATATTTAAATAAATCAAGCAGCCAACTTGGGTGTTGCATTAAGTAGCTTGTGAAAAAGATCATCCCTTCGTTTTCTGGCTTCCGATAAAATTCGTGTTTTCAAAGATTGCCTTTTTCGCTCAGCAGTTACCGGGGTTGGGTAGATGGTGTAATGTATCCACCAAGTCCCATTATTATTCCACAGGTGGTGATTCAGGTTATCCTTGTCTATTCGAAGAGCTAACTCTTCAAATTCATTGTATGTACTTATTTTCATGGAGCGTTTTCCTTTCGGTTAACGCACTTTCCCTAGCATTGGTAGGGGAGTGCTTATTTTCGGTTGTGCCAAAACCGCGCATCCCGGTTAAATCGACCTTGTACCACCGTAGCAGCTCTCCTGCTCGGTTGGTAACCTACATTAGGTTGTCTTTGGATACGGTAAGTGGCTAAATATAAAAGAACAGAAATTTTATTCAAAGGATTTTACATTATTTTGGCAAACTTTCTTTGTGTCATAAAATAGCGACCTTTTACCAAGTATTTTCCAGAGATATTTTTCCAATCACTCCTCCCTCTTCCCAACATTGATGAGCTTGTCCTACATCCTCGAAAGAAAATCTCTCTTCATGTAATAACGGCTTAATTTTCCCATCATCTACCAGACTACTAATCTTACTCAGGATTTCTCCATGTTTTTCACGGAATTGATTTTTCAAAATAGGTAAAAGCATAAAAACAACATGTAAACTTAAACTCTTAACATGAACCTGACTTAGGTCGTGGTTAGCTCGGGCCGCTATGGATACGACCGTTCCATATTCCTTGGCTGCTTCAAAGGATTGATCAAGGCAAATTCCTCCAACTGTATCAAACACAAGGTCATACCCCATACCCTCGGTAAATTCCTTAACATATTGTTCAGGTGTAATCTGTGAGTAATTGATTGCACAGTCAGCCCCCATCTGCAAAGCCAAATCTTCTTTTACAGGACTAGAGATCGTGGTGTGGACTTCGGCACCCATTGCCTTTGCCAATTGCAGAGCAAAATGACCGACACCACCTGTTCCTGCATGAACCAAAACTCTTTTCCCTTCTGATAATTGGCCACGATCTATTAACGCATTCCACGCAGTAATTCCAATTAGTGGTAAAACGGCCGCCTCCTTCATTGAGAGAGAAATAGGCTTTTTAGAGAGTAGCCTAGCATCAGCTAAAGCATATTCGCAAAGTACACCGGGCATTCCTTTAAATCCACCAATGCAGCCATACACTTCGTCATCCACCTGAAAATCTTCAACGCCTTCCCCGACTTCCGAAATAACCCCGGCGACATCTCCATGAAGTACGCCAGGTAATTCAGGTCCGATGCCAGCAAGCATACCATTACGAATTTTACAATCTACTGGGTTAACGCTGGATGCACAGACTTTTAAAATTACATGTCCGGGAAGAACGATGGGGTTTGGAATTTCTGATAATTTAAATCCGTCAACAGTTCCGTGCTCATCTAATATGATTGTCTTCATAATGGTTTATGAAAATAGATCATAAACTACGCGACCTGCAACATCCGTTAACCGAAAATCCCGACCCGAATAACGATAGGTCAATTCTTTATGATCAAGACCCAGTGCATAAAGAATAGTGGCATGTAAATCATGCATATGTACCCTATTATCAACCGCAATTCCCCCAATTTCATCCGTTGCACCGTATGAAATTCCAGGCTTTATTCCACCACCTGCGAGAAATACTGTAAATCCTCTGGGGTTATGATCCCGACCATTCTTATTCTGAGAAAATGGTGTTCTTCCAAATTCTCCTCCCCACCATACAAGGGTATCTTCTAGTAGACCTCTCGCCTTTAAATCCTGAAGCAGACCTGCAACCGGTTTATCGGTTGCCCTTGCATGGTCTGCATGCTTAGGCATATTTCCATGTTGGTCCCATCTTGGGTTAGCTGATTCATCCGAATAATTAATACTAACAAACCTGACTCCACGCTCGACCATTCTTCTTGCAAGTAAACATTGTTTACCAAAATCATCGGTGTATTTTTCATCTATTCCATAAATCGATTTGGTGGCAGCAGTCTCTTTGGAAAGATCAGTAAGCTCAGGAGCTTCCATTTGCATTCTCCATGCCAGCTCATAATTGGAAATAGTTGCCTCGAGGTTGTCATCCAAAGAAGATCCTGCCTGCACCCGATTCAAGCTTTGCAGCAGACCAAAGCGATTTTCTCTCTGGGCATCGCTCAACATTGCATTATCAATGTTTTTAATTTTGGCACCGCTTACATTTCCTGAATGCCCAATTGCCGTGCCCTGATGAATGGATGGTAAAAATGCATTGCTATAATTTCGTGGGCCACCCTTACTTGCAGATGGAGAAATGGTAACAAAAGCAGGGAGGTTTTGATTCTCAGTTCCAAGCCCGTAAGAAATCCAACTACCCATCGATGGCCGTACTAGGTTGGTGGCTCCGGTATGCATAAACAAGGTGGACGGGCCATGGGCTACTCCCTCTGTGTGCATGGAATGAATAAATGCCAAATCATCGACATGCTTGGCAATATTCGGAAATAAGGAAGATACAAATTGTCCGCACTCGCCATACCTCTTGAACTCCCATAGAGGTTTCATCAATATCCGCTTGCTTGCTTTTCCAAATGTGTTTGTTCGTACACCTACGAAATCAATTTGCTTTCCATCTTTTGCAAACAATTCTGGTTTATAATCAAAGGTGTCGACATGGCTAGGGCCACCTGCCATAAAAATAAAAATTACTCTTTTGGCACGCTGAGGAAACAGAGAGGTTTTAGGAACTAGAGAAGCGGGAGAAGCGGCTTCCCCAAAATGCATACCAGTTAATGCAAGCCCTCCAAACCCACATGTTGCGGTCTTAAGCATCTCTCTGCGAGTAAGATTATGAAGAATTTGATCCATTAATTTAGGTACCTAAAATCTAAGCACGCAAATAGAGAGTGTACAAGCCCTTCCAAGTTTACTTTTTGAGATTTTTTTTCAAGAAAAAGAAGAGACGCTTTCATTTCTGCTTCATTAGGGAGTCGACCTAAACATTTTATAAATGCCAAAGTGATATTTTGGCTCAGATCATTAGCTTCCTGTTTTTCTATGTTTTTGGATACAAGGCGTGCCTGCTTGATTACGAAATCGTTGTTCATCATGTATAATGCCTGAGTTGGCACGGAACTGGTGTTTCGTTTACCAGAAACTAGGCCCGGGTTTGGGTAATCAAATACTTCGAAAAGTTCTGAGAGTTTATTGCGGTTTAGTTTTTGAAAGCTGAATCTTTTCTTTTCCAGAGAAGGATGTTTAGCTGAAATTTGCCCTCCCGCAAGAAGCATAGCATCTCCTATCGCTTCAGCTTCCAACCGTTTACGGTTCTGCCTAGAGAATAGATTATTTTCGGGGTCAAGCTTGGCTGCGATGTCAGATATATCCGTGGACATCTGATAAGTATTGGAAAGCACGATCTTGCGGATAAGGGATTTGGTCGACCAATTTTTCTCAATCAAATAATTGGCCAAATAATCCAGAAGTTCGGGATGGGTGGGGCGGTTCCCCATTTCACCAAAATTATCGGTACTTGCCACAATCCCTCTGCCAAAAAGATGATGCCACATACGATTTGCATAAACTCTTGCCGGTAATGGATTGTCGGGAGAAGCAATCCATTCAGCTAATTGAAGTCGGCCGCTTGCTCCATCCGGAATCTCAGCAACCGATGAAGCCCCATCAGGCATTGCTACTTTTAAGAAACCTCTTTGTACAACGGGTCCTAGGTTGCGAATTTCGCCCCGCAGATGAATATGCCAGTCACCTGTCTGATCTTGTTCGCGAACTGACATTACCTTGGCAACCTTGTTCGGTTGAGTCTTCTTGTGTGTTTCAATTTCACTTTTGATCTTCTCAACCCTTTTTCTGACCTCAACTAATTTCTTTTGGGTGACTAAAACATGTTCAGGTGTTTTCGACTCGCCTGCAAAACTTGGAGGGCGATCTTTGCTTTCGATAGCAACCAATCTAATCGCATCGGCAATAACATGTCCTTCAGTCCCTTCAGTAGTAATCTGAACTACATCCCGTTCGATCTCCTCAAATCTAAAAACTCCCACTGAGGTAAAGATCCCAAGTATACTTGGAGGCTTTGTTTGATCTATGTAAATTTTCTGTTCACCATCGGCATGCATAACCGTGACAGGAGTTTTCTTCGAACGATTTGAACTATCCGTATATGATACCTGAACATCATACTCTCCACCTTTTTTAATCTTGGCTTTGTAGGTAATAGATTTGTTTCCTTTGCCACTATTATCATCATGATGATATCCGCTCCCTACATAACCAGGAGTGTGAGTGGAAGAAAGCCATTTACCCTTTTTGGTGGTATCCAAATCATCCACAACAATTCCTTCCAAAGTTATAGGATCTAATGATATTAGGTTTTTCTTCTTTGATTCGTCACCCCCCAAAGATTTAACTAAATCTAATGCATCTTTCAGCCTTTTTTCAAGAGAAGCTAAAGTTTGTTCATACTGATTGCGTTGGCCGCCAAGTTCATCCCGCAAATCTCTCTCATGAAATCCTGCTACACTCCCGAGTACAAGACTATTGGTACTGCGAAAAATTCCCGCCATCGAATAATAATCCTGTATCGGGATCGGATCAAATGGATGGTCATGACAACGAGCACAATCCATTGTTAACCCCATAAAGGCTTTTCCAACTGCAGTGAGTTGCTCATCTACCACTTCCATCCGTAAAAGTTCTTTATCCTGAAGTTCGTAATTATGAGGTCCAAGAGCAAGGAAACCGATTCCCGTTAATTTTTCATTATATTCATCATCTGATGTAGAAGACATTAAATCACCGGCAATTTGTTCCATGATGAATTGATCGAAAGGCTTATCCTTATTGAAGCCATTAATCACATAATCTCTGTACCTATGAGCATTTGGAAAAGGGTTATTTCTCCCTCCACCAGTCGTGTCTGCATACCGTGCCACATCCAGCCAGTGCCGCCCCCATCTTTCCCCAAAACGTGGAGACTCAAGCAGATTATCCACTACATCTTCGAAGGAGTTCTCTGATGAACTCTCTTGAAAATCTTTAATATCTTCCGGACTAGGAGGCAGACCAGTTAGATCAAAAAAGATTCTGCGGAGTAATGTTAAGGGGTCAGTCTTAGTAGCAGGTTGTAATTTTTTGTTCTCTATCCCTCTCAAGATAAAGCGGTCAATTTCATCTTTGATCCATTCATCTTTTTGGACATCAGGCAACGGTGGCAGCTTAATTGGTTTGAATGCCCAGAATTTTTTCCCCTCTTCTAGGCTCTTTGCTCTCAGCCCGCCTACTGCGAAGACTTCCTCAAGAGGTGAATTTCTCGGATCTTGTGCCCCCATAGAGATCCACTTCTCAAAATCAGCTAAAACGGGTTCAGATAATTTACCAGATGGAGGCATCTGTAGATCATGGTTACCATATCTCAATGCATTAATCAGAATACTTTTAGCTGGTTCACCCGGGATAATAACCGATCCATTCTTTCCGCCCCTTTCCCAACCAGCCTTACGATCAAGAAGAAGTCCTGCCTTCAATGATTTTGATTTAGCTGAATGGCATTCATAGCAATTCTTTGAGAGAACGGGGCGAATCTTTTTCTCAAAAAAATTGATGTTCTGATTGGCAGCTACAGTTAGTTGAACGGAAAGAAAAAAAAGAACACTTCTGTAAAGTAGTTTATTTCGATGTGTTTTTCTAATGAACATAGAGTGGCGGGCTGTCTTAATAAATATATTAAAGAATTATTAAATATTCCTACAAAGAAAAAATTTTAAAAAGATATTCTTTAGATTTGATTTTTAAGGCTCATCTGTGAAAACATCACTACATGAGTCAAATTAATCTAAACCGCCGTCAATTCCTCAGCCAATCTGCATTAGGCACAACTGCAGGAATTCTAGCATCCTCCACTTTCCCATTCATTACATCTGCAGAAGATAAATCGCCAAATGAACGCTTACGATTTGGTGCAATCGGAGTAGGTGGCAGAGGTGCAGGTATTGCCAACAGTGCACGAAGACTCTCTGATATCGTTGCCGTGTGCGACCTTGATACACAACGCATTGATCGGGTCAACAAATCCTTGGCACAAGGAAAAGCAACCGGCTATCAGGATTATCGAAAGATCCTTGACCGTAAGGACATTGATTTCGTCACGATTGGAACAACTGATCATTGGCACACCAGGATTGCCATTCATGCTATGCAGGCAGGTAAGGATGTTTACTGTGAAAAACCACTTACCCTCACCATTGAGGAAGGGAAGCAAATTTGTAAAGTTACCAAAGAAACGGGACGCGTATTTCAGGTTGGTACTCAACAACGCAGCGAAATGGGGCAGAAATTCCTTACCGCTATTGGAATTATCCGTGAAGGTAGAATCGGAAAAATCAAAAAAGTTACCTGTAATATTGGTGGGGGTCCAGAAGGTGGACCTTTCAAAAAATCAGACCCGCCCTCCAACATCGATTGGAACATGTGGCTAGGACAAGCTCCTCTTGTTGATTACATTAAAGAACGTTGTCATTACCAATTCCGCTGGTGGTATGAGTATTCTGGAGGAAAAATGACTGACTGGGGGGCTCACCATGTCGATATTGCCCAATGGGCACTTGAACAAAATGGAGTAGGGCAGGGGGTTCTTTCCCTGGAACCCATTGTTGGAGACCATCCAATCCCTCTAAAAAATGGTATGCCTACTAAGGACAACCATTACAATACATCTCATAACTTTCACATCAAATGTATGTTCCCAAAGAAGGTGGAAATGAATATTGTGAGCAAGTCAAAAGAAGGAAATGGTATACTATTCGAAGGTTCAAAAGGGAATTTATTTGTGACACGATCCAAAATTGCCGGTCCGGCTTTTGACGAACTGAAGGAAAAGCCACTTTCCGCACAAACCGTTTTAGATATCTACAACGGAAAGAAGACAACTAATCATATGGAAAACTTCTTCGAGTGTATGAAAGATCGTTCTGATCCTATTTCTGACGTTTACAGCCATCATAGTGCGATGACTACCTGCCACTTGGCAAACATTTCCATCCGACTTGGAAGAAAGCTCAAATGGAATCCCAAAAAGGAACAAATTATTGGGGACGATGACGCAAACCAATGGCAAGCTCGGGAGCAAAGAAAAGGTTTTGAGACAAATACATAATTATTTATTTGAATTTAAATAAAATTAAGAATTTTGGATTTAAACCAAAATTCTAGATAATTCACATTAAGGATATCTTGCCAAATAGGCAGAAAAAATGCCTAAAGATTAAAGTTTATTGCACATTTTGGGTTGCCAGTATTTTTTTGCCTAGCATCGCGCATTAGACTTTAATATAAATGCAAAAATAGCATGCATTCATCTTGTTGATCCGTTCTGAATGTCAATCGATGTCAATGACAACAACGCCGTTACGGATGTGCCACTTAAGACTGCCTATATTACAAACTATACCGAGGGCATCGTACAAAGTCGTGTTCCCAACAGAGAAAGTAATGGGAGCGACTGCCGTGGCATGACGTGCCACAATGATGCTCACTTGGCCGTCCTTTACGGTACGACTAAGGAAAGATGCGATGTCCATAACAGCAGCATCACGAAAGTTAATCGAAGGGATTTTTGTTTCTTTTAGTATAGCGACAAGCTTCTCGTGAGCTGGGTCGGTCTTAACTACAGTCAACTCGTTGCTTTCGATTTTAACTCTTGCTCCATCCTTGAACTGGAATGGGCCATACACCTTGCCCGTGGCGTTATCCTTAAGGCTGAAACCTTCTGCCAGAGCAGAGGTCACCATTATCAATGTGAATACAGCTATTGTAATTGAAATTTCTTTTTTCATTTGGTTTCCCTTTATTTTTTGGTTTAATGTCCAGCATGAGGCACGGCTGACCGCGAGCGAAAGCTTTATGCAAAACTAATGTTGGAACTTGGGTGGATCATTCCCACTCGGGGCGGGTCAGTCGTTGCTCTCCATGCGCTTGTTATGCGTGCTGTTCCAGCTAATCAGTTACTCCGGCTCCAAACGGAGAAAGGAGGGGTGGAGAACCAAAAAGAACACTCGCTTCATGGCAAGCATTGCAACTATTGGTCATTGCCCGGAAGCTACGAGTTGCGGTGTCAAAATCCTTCTCTTTCGCTGCACGGTACAGATCAGCGCCGTGATTCCGGACTTTGCCACTGTTAGTCCTCCAATATTCTACCCCATCTCGAATTCCTCCATCGCTAGGGCGTCTAGCAGCGAGGTGGCCACCATTCTCCGCCAACAAGAGCGCCTCCGCGCGAATTCCCTTCCAGCCTGCTACATCTCCTGGTTCCTCTTGCATCAAAGCCTTCAACCGCCGGTAGGACGGCTTGAAAATGTGTTCCATGTGGGCGCTAATACTCTCCTCGATCGGCTCTAACTGAACTGTAGTTAGTCGTGAGCTATCATCGTTCTCCTCTGCGGTTTGTTTGTTGGGCGCATCTGCCACGGCAATCTTCGCTAGGAACAGAAGAACGCCGGCGGCGCACACCACGGCGATGGTTGAAATCTGTGTCATATTTCTTCGCATAACGCTTGAGGTGTGCGACGCGGAACGCGTTCACACCAGCGATTTGTTATAGTTAATTTTGTTTACTTTATTATTTTCGATTAAGTAGTCTGACTTTATCACTTATCTTTAGAAGTGTTACTCAAAAAAATCTTATGAAAAATGAAGCTATATTTTATCATTTTATATGATAAATCATCGCTACATTTTTTAAAGATAGCAACGTCCGCTGGCAACTACTTACAATCTCCTGCATCAGGGTTGTTAGATGATGATTTATTCATTCTTGATACTAAATCATTCATAAAAGTTTCATCTACTACTATACCATTGATACAGTGATCGAAGGTTAGTCCTTTCTCAAATCCTAAACCGTCCGTGTAAAACCTTTTACCATAAACTCCTGAGACCTTGAAACGTAATTTGTCAGTTTTGTATATGCTAAGCTGGTTGGGCCTGAACTTGATCCCTGATTTTGGCTTAGTTGTATTTTCCTCAGAATGTTGTCCGAAGTTGCTGGATTGAAAGAGTAAATTGTTGCCCTCTAAAAGTGAGAGTTCAACCCTAGTACTTTCATTTAGTCCTCTTCCATATTCCTGCTTAGGAAAAACCATCTCTACCCTTATATTCTTGCCACCAAGCACGTACCTTTGGATAACCTTGTTTCCTTTCGGTTTTCGGTAGAATATTCCCTTCTTTGCAAGTGCGTCTCTCTTTTCTTCATCAAGATCATTTCGATTCCATTCAGTGGTTGATATTATATGCAACGAACCTATGTCCTTGTCATGTTGTAGAGATAAAACCAGTAGCGGCCTATCAGCATATACCATGGTCATTACACAAAAAATTAGAATTACTAAGCCGAGACGTTTTTTCATATTTTATTCCTTTTTATTTATATTCTATAACGCTTCGGATCACGCGCGGCTGTAAGCCGTCGCGTGCATCTGACTTGTTGGGCATGGTCGACATCCTATTTTGTCTGCCATCTATCATTTCTTTGGAGTATTGACTTCGGTTCGTCACCATTGAGCCACTGTCTCGCGGACGAATTATGGAGGAGGAATGCGTCCCAAAAAGCGGTGCTGAGTGCCAGAATGGCGCGATGATGATTCGGGTTTCGCGGCTTGGTATCGCCCGGCAGGGCGCTGTCTGTGAATGCGGAGTGTTCGGCTTCGAAAAGCACCAACTCGTATTTTCCACCGGGCGGCAAGGCGGGAAATACAGCCAGACGCGACTCCGCATCCGCGCCGCCAAACGGAGCAGCCGTGTCTTTCGTTCCGGTCAACAACATCCAGGGCAGCGAGACCCCCCCAAATGCCACTTGAGGCGTATCGCGCCTCGGGCTACTGGGGCTCATAATGACCGCCGCCGCAATGCGCGCGTCGGTGAACAATGCCTTTCCGTGTTTGATCTTTTGTCCGCTCACGGCCTGTGTGGTCACGGCACCAAACGAGTGACCCGACATACCAACCTTCCGCAGATCCAGCCTTCCCGCCAACGCATGCCCATTCGTCTTGTTCCATCGATCGAGCTGATCCAAGACGACGGGAACATCCTTTACTCGCAGCAGAAAGTTCTGTGCGCTGGCTGCCTTGCGCATGGCCTGCATGCGACGTATCGGCGCTTCGTCCTTCCATACAGCGATGTCGCTCCCGGGATGCTGCAGAAACACCGTCACGTACCCTCGCGCAGCCCAGTGCTCGCCAAGGTAGCCGTTTCCTTCGCGAGATCCGCCAAGCCCATGACTGAAAAATACTACTGGTGCGGCTTGCTTAGTCTGCGGAAGATAAATCCGGATGGGGATGTCGCGCTGCCTTTCTAGATCCTTGACGGTCAGGTCAACAATGCTGGGCGTGACCTGCGCCGGAACGGCGAGGGGATCATAGTCTGCCCCATGGGCGATTGCAGATACGAGCAATAGCAGACAGCTGGTTGCTAGAAATCCTGCCTTACGTATCGAAGTCCTTGTCATGTTTCCATTCCTCTTGTGCCCAACTTAGATTATTCGTTACTTTTATCATGTATATTTTTTAATGAATCTTATATTTAATCGTCAAGCAATCATTCTAAGCTCCCACAAATCAAAAACTGTAAAGCTTTTTTAGCTATTAA
>JABGWZ010000192.1 GCA_018675995.1 Opitutia bacterium
CTTAGTAATTTTGATCACAATGATTAAACTTTTAAAAACTTTTTTGTAATAAAACTTATCTATACGACATTATATATTTTGATATGTTTATAAATTTAATAGATCGGTTCGGAACAACATTAAACCTAAGCCAAAATGAAGCCCTTGAGTCAGATTTTGTTAAACAGCTTTGTACAGATCTAATTCACGGTCATATTGTCGTGGTTGATACCAACCGGAACCAAGTATTTGCGATCAAGGAAGATTCGGAAATACTAGAAAGAAATTCTTTTTAATTAAAGTGCTTCTTTTTTAATAATTAAAATATCCGACTAGATTAACTCGTCGTATTCTTTTTTATTAAAACTGAGTTCTTGACCCATCAATTGACCTGAGCATTTAAGTACTCGTAGATTTATTTTATTAAAATCTGTCCCCAACTTGGATTTTCAAGTTTCATAGATACTCTGTGTTTTATGAAATTATTCTTTGCAGTCATCTTATCAAGTTTTGTATTTTCAATTCTTAACGCGGTCACAAAAGTGTCGATATCAGGCAACGACCTAATGCAATTCAGTCTCAAGGAATTTGAGGTAAAAGCAGGTGAAGAAGTAGAGCTCGAATTTAAGAATGCGGGCAGTTTACCCAAAATTGCAATGGGGCATAATTTAGTCATTCTAAAAGAAGGCGTATCTGCAATTGCATTTGGCGGAAAAGCTATGCAGGCAGGTGCAAACGCAACTAATGCTCTACCTGATTCAGTCAAAGGTGATGTATTAGCCTTCACTAAATTATTGGGACCTGGTGAAACTGAAGTAGTTAAGTTTACTGCTCCAAAAAAGCCTGGCATTCATCAATTTGTATGCACATTCCCAGGTCATTATGCAATGATGCGTGGAGTGATGGTGGTGAAGTAAACACTCTTTCTATTCAACTCTTCAGCTTGAGTTTATTCTCAGCATTCTCTTTCCATTCTTGATATTGGGTAACTTCTTCCAAAGTAGATATTTCTCCTAATCTCTTGTCATATGTGGGAATCATTTCTTTTAGTTTTTTCTTTTTTCTGCTGCACATTTCAGGAAAACACTTTTGAGCAACTTCAAGTACGATATTAACACAGACTGATGCCCCCGGTGAGGCACCTAATAAAGCTGAGATTGTTTTATCCTTACTTGTAACCACTTCAGTTCCAAAATGAACGATTCCAGCATCTCCGTCTTCTTTCTTAATTGCTTGCACCCGAATACCGGCGTCAATTAACTTCCAGTCTTTTGCTTTCGCATCGGGGTAAAAATTTCGTAGTTCTTTCAGGCGCTTCTTCATGCTTTGTAGTCCCTGTTGGATAAGATAACTGACAAGTGGTATATTGCTAACTCCCACTTTGATAAGGGTAAGAATATTGTGAAACTTAATCGAACTGGGGAGATCCATAAAACTTCCACCCCGGTGTAAAAACTTGGTGGTCCATGCGGCATAGGGTCCAAAGAGAAGGGTTTTCTTCCCCTCCAACCATCGACTATCCAAGTGAGGAACCGCCATGGTTGGTGCCGATCCGGGAGAAAGTCCATATACTTTGGCATCGTGCTTTTTAACAATTTCCGGATCATCACAGACCAACCACTGTCCACCAATAGGAAATCCCCCATAACCCTTAATTTCGGGAACACCTGCTTTTTGCAAAAGCAAAAGAGAGCCTCCACCAGACCCAATAAAAACAAATTTCGCTCTCCGGCTACGGGAGATTCCGGTTTTCAAATCTTTAATGGTGAGCTCCCAACCATCCGTGCAACGATTCAGATCAGTGACACGATTTTGGGAGTAAAAAGTACAGTCATTCTGCTTACCCAACCAGTGAATCAATTTACGGGAAAGTTCCCCAAAATTCACATCCGTTCCAGCTTTCATTCTGGTTGCAGCTACCGGCATTCCCTCTCGGCCTTCTATTAAAAGAGGAGCCCATTCACGAATTCGATCAGGATCCTCAGTGTACTCCATTTTTGAGAAAAAAGGATGGGCGGACATTCCCTCGAAGCGGGATTTCAGGAAATCCACCTGTTCCTGCCCGTAGACAAAACTGATATGAGGCACAGCATTGATAAAGTCACTCGGTCTATCAATCATTCCAGTACGAACAGCATAAGCCCAGAATTGTTTTGTCTGCTCAAACTGTTCAAAGATTTCCACCGCCTTTCCAACTTTAACTTTCCCGTCTGTTCCTCGATCAGGGGTATAGCTCAATTCGCAAATCCCGGCGTGTCCAGTCCCTGCATTATTCCATCCATTGGAACTCTCGTGTGATAAATCCTCAGTCACCTCATAAAGTTCAATCTTTAACTTAGAATCCATCGATTTGAGAAGAGCTCCCAAATTTGCTGACATAACTCCACTCCCAATTAACGCGACATCAAGAATCTCGTTTTTCAAATTTGAATTCATACAGTAATTTTAAAAGATTTATACTTGAGTTCCAAAAATACGATCCCCAGCATCACCCAACCCAGGTACAATATATCCACATTCATTCAATTTTTCATCAAGGGATGCAGTAAAAATGGGTACATCTGGATGGGCCTCTTTCATCCGCGCCACCCCTTCAGGAGCCGCGAGAAGACAGAGAAGGCGTAATTCCTTGGCACCTTCGTTTTTTAAACGATCAATCGCAGCAACTGATGAATTACCAGTTGCGAGCATTGGGTCAACCGTAACCACAAGACGCTTATCCAGTACTGCGGGCACTTTGCAGTAGTATTCAACCGGCTCAAGAGTTTCCTCGTCCCGATACATTCCCACAAAACCGACCCGGGCCGCAGGTATGACTTCAAGAATACCGTCCAATAATCCATTCCCTGCCCGTAAAATAGAAATGAGGGCCAGTTTTTTCCCATCTAAAATTGGGGAGGGGGTCTGACAGAGAGGAGTTTCTATATTTACATCTACTATGGGTAAATCTCGAGTAATCTCGTAAGCCAAAAGCATGGAGGTTTCCCGAAGCAACTTTCGAAAGGTTGAACTTGGAGTATCCTTACGGCGCATCAGGGTGAGTTTATGCTGGACGAGTGGGTGATCGATAATAGTCAAATGTTTTGTCATGTTTTTAAACTGATTTAATTCACAATTTCTCCAACTACCGGACC
>JABGWZ010000094.1 GCA_018675995.1 Opitutia bacterium
AAAAAGTATTATCATGATTTATTTGCAGGGTGGGCCCAGTCATCTAGACCTATGGGACCCCAAGCCCGATGCACCCGATAATGTTAGAAGCATTTTTAAACCAATTCCCACAAAAATTCCCGGGGTGAACTTCACAGAGTTGTTACCAAACCTTGCCAAGGTTAATGACAAGTTTTCCATGATGCGTGCAGTGAGTTACACGCCTAAAGGCCTGTTTAATCACACTGCTGCTATTTATCAGATGATGACTGGGTACACCACCGATAAAGTCAGTCCGTCTGGTCAGTTGGAACCACCCAGTCCCAAGGATTTTCCGAATTTTGGAGCTAATATAGTACGACTTAGGCCCAGTAATGAACCAATGCTTCCTTTTGTTATGCTTCCGCGACCACTTCAGGAAAGTGGGGTGGTCGGCAAGGGAGGTACTGCCGGTTTCTTGGGTAAGGCGTATGATCCCTACACATTGTATCCGCCTGGTGGTGATATGGATATGCAGAAGATGGCCAAGGTAAGGGTGGACGATTTAGAAATGCGTCCAGACATGTTTGGTGTGAGGTTAAAGAGAAGAGCACTACTGCGTAACTCCATCAACGAAGCCATGCCTGTTATCGATAAAGCGGTTGAGCACTACAATTTAAACACTCACTATGACCGTGCCTTGGATTTGGTCGCTTCTGGTCGTGCCAGAGAAGCTTTTAATTTAGGTCAGGAAAAAGATAGTCTCCGTGACTCCTACGGTAGAAATACCTTTGGGCAGAGCTGCCTGCTAGCTCGTCGACTTGTTGAAGCCGGTACTCGTGTGGTGGAAGTTATTTGGCCCAAGGTTGCTAATTCGGATAATCATTCTTGGGATGTTCACAAGGGACTGCCCAAGCGAATGAAGGAA
The DNA here is from genome assembly GCA_018675995.1 of Opitutia bacterium. Taxonomy (GTDB): domain Bacteria; phylum Verrucomicrobiota; class Verrucomicrobiia; order Opitutales; family Seribacteraceae; genus Seribacter. The sequence goes on from JABGWZ010000094.1 coordinate 887, forward strand.
CAATCAGCTCCCATGCTTGATTTGGGTTTATCTGGGTTGTTGAGCGATTTAGATCAAAGGGGCTTGCTTGACGAAACGATGGTTGTGTGTGTTGGTGAATTTGGAAGAAGTCCTGAAAAAGGTGTAAGTACATCCGGGAATGGTAATAGTGCCGATGGTCGTGACCATTGGCCTTACTGTTACACTGGAGTGATTGCTGGTGCTGGTATTAAGCGAGGTTATGTGCATGGAGAGTCGGATAAAACCGGGTCATCCCCATTGGAAGACCCTATCCATCCTCGTGAGCTTTTGGCCTCGATTTACCATGGCTTTGGAATCAACCCGGAGACGATTGTCTACAACCATCTGAACCAGCCTCGAGAGCTTGTGAAAGCACAAGCAGTTACCGAACTTTTCACTTGAAGCATAAGGACTCTGATGATTCTTAAGTACGCAACTTTTGTTGCGTTGTTACTTTGCCTCTTTCAATGGGGATGCGTTCAAAGAATTGACCCAGGAAAAGCAGACGAAGAAGTCCGTAGGCTCCTAGAGAATGTTCCTGGTTTTGATTGGGAACCAAATGATCAATCCCGGTTGGTTTTTTCAGAAAGTAATGCCCTCCCTATTCCCCCCATGGATGACAATCTTTCACGGGAGATTACAGTTAAAATACAAAAGAATGACGCTTATGCAGATGGAAATGAATCAAGTATTTTGGAAAACCGCCAATGGAGAAAATCCTTACCGGTCGACGCAAACGGTTCGGTTCTTCTTAATCTAGAAACAGCGATGGAGTTGGCCTTGCTTCATTCAAGAGAATTTCAGCAGCAGAAGGAGGCTTTATATCTCTCGGCTTTAGATGTAACTTATGAAAGGTTTCAACTCGGTCCTGTCCCATTCGCTGGTGTTTCAGGGCAAGTCAGTCAAGAAGTAGACGAGGATACATCGGATTTTCAATCGAGAGCAAAAGCTGGTTTTCGTGGGATTGCGGGTAGAGGAACGAGTTGGGTGGTTTCGCTTGCAAATCGCTTGAGTATTGAACTGAGTGGTGGTGATTTCGAGGTTGGTGGTTCACTGGCTAATCTTACATTAACCCAGCCTTTACTTCGTGGTGCAAGTCGTAGGATTTATTTAGAAAAACTGACCCAGAGTGAACGATCTTTATTAGCTGATGCCCGAAGTCTTGAACAGTTTAGGCAAGGCTTTTTTCTACATGTTGTCTTAGGTTCAAATCCTGCCAATAGTGTAGGGGGGAGTGGGGGTATTTCTCCGATTTCTCCCCCCTCGACTGGAGTTTCGGGGGTTCTAGGTTTGGGGCAGGAACTGCAAAGAATTCGAAATCAGGAAGCTAATGTAGCCAAGCTTAACGATAGTCTTTTACAATTAGAGGCAGCATTTGAAGCAGGTCGTATTGGTAGTCGATTACAGGTCGATCAAGCACGACAGGCCCTTTTTAACGGCCAAAGTAGGCTGTTGGCCGCCAAATCATCTTTCGCTAATCGACAAGATGGATACAAGTTATTTCTTGGACTACCCCCCGATCTATCGATGCGGGTAATGGATGATTATATAGAAAGCTTTAGGCTCTCAGATTCAGAACTTGTTCGATTGCAGGATGAGGTAAATAACATTCTATCATCAGTCAGAAATCCGGATGAGGTAAGTACAATCAAGTCTTTGCGGTCGTACTTTGAGCAAATAATTGGAATGCAGATTAGAACTGAACTGAGTATGGATAACCTGATGGCAGATTTTTCAAAATTCCAGCAGGTTTTACCTCTTAGGAAGAAAGGTTTTGCCAGCCTGAGAAAACGGTCTGATTTAAAAGAGCTGGGGATGGGGGAAGATACCTTTCGTGATCGGGATTTAGATAATTTAATGGAAGAATTAAACTCCACAATCAACGGAGTTAGCTCATCCTTTAAGGTTTTTTATCAAAGCCTTGATCAGTGGAATGACGAATCTGAATCTTTGCCCTTAGATATTAACCGGGGAAGGCTATCCGTCTTGCTTAATGGATTCTCAGGTACATTGCTTGAGCTTTCACTGGTTAAGGCATCTGCACGACTGGAATCCATTATTATGGAAGAAATACTTATCTCTCCAAAGGATTCAACGGAAATTGCATCTTCTTTTCGCGAGGACTGGAAAAATAATCGGGCCACATTAGTTAATGTTTGGAGAAAAGCCGACTTGGCCAAGGAAGATCTTAAGAGCGATCTCGACTTGGTTCTATCAGGGGATTTAGGTTCTGATTCGATGGGGGCTGGTCAATTCGAATCGGATGAAAGTCGAATACGCGTTGGTATAGAATTGGACACACCTCTTTCCAAAGTTAGGGAAAGGAATCGATACAAAGCATCTCTACTCCGATATCAGCAGGCTCGTAGATCCTACCTTGCATATGAAGATAGTGTTTTAAGAGCTTTCCGGGCACACCAGAGATTAGCAAAGTTATTTCAGCTTAATTTTGAATTAAGTCGAGCGGCGGTTCGTGGTGCAATTGCTCAGGTTGACCTTGCCCGTATGAGATTAGATGAGCCACCTCAGCCTGGTCGTAATGCACAGTTTGGTGCAACTACTGCAAGAGATTTGGTAAATGCACTGAATGATCTTTTGGATGCTAGTAACAGTTTTGTTGAGGTGTGGATCGGGTTTGAAGCTATGAGAATGAGGTATGCTTATGACTTGGGTACCATGCAGTTATCAGATGAAGGTATATGGTTAGACACCGCTCAATAGAATACCTACAGCGATTAAGTCCTAACTTGCACTTTTTAAGCTATTAAATATTGTTACACTATGGTTTTACACCCCAAAATTAAGGGATTTGTTTCCACCAAAGCACTCATGGGCTTAGCTGGTGCAGGTGCTTTATCTTTGCTTTGGTGGGTGAGTGGTACCGAAGACTCTTTGGACACTGAAATCCAGCCTCTTTTTGATGTCGTTACCACAAGCGATTTTGTTCTAGAATTTATTGAGCCCGGTGAGATTGAAAGTGCAGAGAATGTTGAAATTAAAAGCGAGGTGAGAAGTCGAAGTTCTGCTGGTACTTCAATTCTAGAAATTGTTCCTGAAGGAACGGTTGTAAAAAAAGGTGATTTTCTAGTTAGGCTTGATGATGCCTCCTTGCAAAAGGATCTGTTGCGTCAAAGAATTTCCGTTCACCAATCAAAGGCCACTCTCGTAAAAGCCACAGCGGATGTGGAGGCGGCTAAACTTGCTTTGCAAGAATATCTTTCAGGATCTTTTCGTGAGAACGAGGAACAACTCGAAAGTTCAGAGTTTGTTTCCAAGGAAAACCTCCGTAGAGCTCAGGAGTATTTGGTTTACAGTAAAAAACTTGCTGCAAAGGGCTACGTGTCCGAAGCTCAATTGGAGGCGGATCAATTTGCTGTAGAAAAAGCGAGAAAAGAACTAGACCTCGCTCAAACTAAATTAGAGGTGCTGCGAACTCACTCAAGAAAAGCAAAGGTCAATGATTTAAACGCGTCAATCCTTACTGCTGAAGCCCGTCTGCAATCGGCTCAGAACTCTTATGAATTGGAGAAAACTCAGGAAGTTGAAATCGAAGAGCAAATTGTGAAATGTATGGTTCTTTCACCTGCTGCCGGTGAGGTGACCTATGCAAATAATACAAAATCAGGAGCATCCGATGTTATATTAATTGAGGAGGGAAAACAAGTCCGTGAAAATCAAACAATTATACGCCTACCCAATGTATCCCTCCTTCGTGTTCGGGCCAAAGTTAACGAAAATAGAATCGAGAAAGTTCGCCCTGGAATGAAATGCACCATTCTAATTGATGCAATGCGAGACCTTCAACTTAATGGTAAAGTTGAATCGGTAAGCGAATACCCTCTGCCATCAGTTAGTCGTTACACTTCCCATATTAAAGAGTATGCTACGGAGATTGTAATTAATAACCCACCTTCTGGTGTAAGAACTGGAATGACCGCGAAAGTAACAATTAAATCAGAGTTTGTTGAAAACACCTTGCAGGTTCCCCTTACCGCTATCTTTAGAAAAGAGGGGAAAACATTTTGCATAACTGGTGATGAGAATGGTGATATGGAAATTCGTGAGATTAAGCTTGGTTCCTACAATATGAACATGGCTGTTGTTCTAGGAGGATTGAAAGTTGGGGAAAGAATCGTGCTTAATCCCGATTATTTCCGTCCAAGCCTTGAGCTCACGGAGTCGCAATCATTGATTTTAAATTAAGGTTTACCCCCTAAATTCATTTTTTGCATAGGTTTTGAACTTTCTTCATGAAACTTGCATTTAGTGTACATTCGCTCTCCAAAATTTATGAAATGGGTGAGGAGAGAGTTGTAGCTCTTGATCGTATTAATTTAAATGTGCCAGAGGGTGACTATGTCGCAATTATGGGACCATCGGGATCAGGGAAAAGTACATTACTCAATCTATTAGGGTGTTTAGATAAACCGAGTTCAGGGAAGTACGAATTATCCGAAACTGCTGTTGAACTTCTAAACGATCAAGATTTATCTGCGTTGCGGGCTAAATCTATAGGTTTTATCTTCCAATCTTATAATTTGATTCCTTATTTATCAGTTCTTGAAAATATTGCCTTGCCGGCCAGTTACGAGAAAGATTCTTCGTTAACCCTTGAACAGACCAAGTTACTTGCCAAAAAGGTGGGTCTTGAGGATCGCTACGACCATCGTCCTTCACAATTATCCGGTGGTCAGCAACAACGAGTTGGAATTGCACGTTCACTTGCTAACGCCCCTGCATTTATACTTGCTGATGAGCCCACCGGTAATCTTGATTCCAAAACGACTGAGGAGATACTTGTTTTACTAGATGAGTTTAATGGGAATGGAAAAACCATTATCTTGGTTACTCATGAAGAGGAAGTGGCAGCCCGTGCTAACCGGATAATAAGAATGTTAGACGGAAAAATCGTTAGTGATGAGCGTACGAAAGAACCTAGCTTTTCTGTAAGAAAAGATGGGGTGTGTAAGGATGAAAAGGTTATTTCTTCGGTCAGTTATTTCCGGAGATCTTTAAAAAATCTTTGGAAAAGTGCTTTTCAGAGTATTGTGACTCATCCTTTGCGATCATTACTCACTGGTTTGGGAGTTTTTATTGGTGTGGTCAGTGTGGTTTGGCTTCTTGCCATTGGAGAAGGGATAGCCGAACAGGCCGAAGGCGAGATCATGGAACTTGGGGCAAATAATTTGATTATTTCCAGTAAGAGACCACCTGAAGAAGAGAGATCGAGCAAAGGGGCCTATTTCTATTCTTATGGTTTGACTGAACATGATTATTACAAAATTTCTCAAACGGTTCCTCATATATCTGCATCTTATCCTACCCGAGAATTGGATCGGAGGAGAGTTTTCACTAAAGATGGTTCAAAGCGTGTTGAATTATTGGGATGTTTGCCGAATTACCGTACTTTACACGATCTCGTTCTAACCAAGGGTCGGTTTATAAGTGATGAGGATATTCAAGATGAATCAGAGGTTTGCATTATTGCTAGTAGCCTTGCCCAAATTCTTTTCCCTTTCGGGGATTCGCTCGGGAAACCGGTAAACATTGGCGGCAATTTGTATACAGTCGTTGGTGAGGTAGCACCGAGAACAAATTTGAATGATTCTAGCGGACTTGGCTTTAAGGAATTATTTGAGGATAATATTTATCTTCCTCTAGCCACTCATTGGGCGAAAATATTTGATTATTCCTACCGTGGCTATGATGGCAGTTATTTAATTTCTAAACTTATTCTAACTATCGATGAACAAAGTAAGCTAATAACGGTTGCCCAAATGATTAGGGATCTTTTACAAAAAGATCACGGAATGGAGGATTATCAGGTTACCGTACCGCTTGAGCTAATGGAACAGGCCGAAAGAGCCAAAATGACATTCGTAGCCTTAATGGGATTAGTCGCCGGTATTTCTCTTTTTGTGGGAGGGGTGGGAATTATGAATATAATGTTAGCTACGGTTACTGAGCGAACCCGTGAGATTGGAATCAGAAGAGCCATAGGAGCAAGAAAAAGAGATGTAATCTTTCAATTCCTAGTTGAAACAGTTGTTCTTACGGGAATGGGAGGGATGGCTGGAATTCTTGTAGGCTTTTTCTGTGAGCCAGCATACCGGACAATACTTGAATTTATGGAAAAGCTAGCACCGACTTTGTATGAATCTTTACCACCTTCGATGCAAGATATGACTCCGGTAATTGTTCCTTGGTCTTTACCTTTGGTTTTCGGAGTAGCTGTTCTAACTGGTGTAGTATTTGGGCTTTATCCAGCACGAAAAGCTGCACAGATGGACCCAGTCGAAGCTTTACGGCATGCTAATTAGTCTGGGAAGCCCTGTTTGCAGATTGGTCTGACAAATCTTTTGTATCCTTGTATTCCAATCGAAGTATATCTCGAGTCCGTGCTTGCGGGCCAAGGTCCACCGTGATGTGTCGCGATTCCAGGTATGACACCGGGAGGAAAGCCATTCCAAATGATTCTTCCGACTAAAGATTCCACAATAGGAATAATTTTGGCTGCTAAAGTTAAGTCAGCTTTTTCTGCGTGAATACTACCGGTCAAACTACCATCCATATTTTTAAGGCATTCCATTAATTCGTTTTCATTTTGGCAGTAAACAACCATAGAAGATGGACCAAAGGCCTCAGCTCTTAATTTTCGGGAATTAATAAATTGTTTTACCTCTAATTTGAAAATTCGGCAATATGCGGGGTGTGCATTCTTATGCTCTTTCCCTTCGTTAGTTGCTAATAACGGAAGAGATAATTTCATTGATTGAATGCTTGATTCGTAATTTTCATAAACGCTTTTATTCAACATCGAAAAAATTTGCTGTGATTTAACAGCTTCTCTTAGATGCCTTAAAAATGATTCATTTGAATCCAGTAAAAATAATACGCCGGGTTTAGTGCACATTTGCCCAGCGAACAAATTGACTGCACCTATATAGTCAAAAGCAAATTTCACCTGATCATTTTTGACTATATGAGGGAGGCCAATTACAGGGTTTAGGCTTCCCATTTCAGCATGGAATGGAATAGGTTTTTGTCGACTTGCGGCAATTTTGGCAAGAGCTGAGCCCCCTGTTAGTGACCCAGTAAAAGCAACGCTTTTAATCTCAGGATGGTCAACTAACTTTTGAGTTACTCGATGGCTTCGTCCATGTAAAAGTTGAAAAACACCAGCAGGAATCATGAGTTTATTAAGCGATTTTTTCACAACTTCAGCGAGTGTCTGACAAGTTTTTTCATGGTCGGGATGTGATTTTACAATAACTGGACAACCAACTGCTAATGCGGATGCGGTGTCTGTCCCAATGACGGAAATGGCAAATGGGAAATTACAGGCTCCAATAACTAGTACTGGTCCAACCGGAAAATTTTCTTTCTTTAGGTTGGAATTAAGTTTTGCTCCATAATTATCGTGATCAGAACTCAATTCTTTCCATTCCATACTATCTGCTAATTTTGCAAAATTATGAAGTTCTGAAACTGTTCGAAGGAATTCCATTTTAAGCCTCGGGAGTCCAAGGTGGGTCTCGTATTCTGCAATAGAGATAATTCTTTCTTTTTCTTTCTCCAATCCATTAGCAATGGCTATTAATAGAGAAGATCTCTCGTGACCATTTAAATTTCGGAATGAATGAAAACTTTGCTCAGCGAGAAGAAGAGCCTGATTGATTTCCTCGTTGGTTGCGTCCGGGAAGGTGGGCACAGTTATTATAAATACATGCTTTCGTAAATGTCCGCGATGTTTCGGATAGCGAGTGCATACGCGGCAGTTCGCCGGTCTTCAATTTTAGTGTTAGAAAGTTGCTGCTCTTTAATTTCTGAGTAAGCGACTCTCATCGTGTCTTCTAGACCAGAGCGTACGAGGTCTACTTCATTCGGACCTGCAAGTAGTTTTTCTTTTGCAATAGGAGCGAGCGGTTTTCCTATACCACTTTCGATTGCTTCAATGATTTTTTGACCCTGAGCCTCCACAAACCTTCGATCCATTCTACCAAATCGGACATGGGACAGATTTTTGAGCCATTCAAAATAAGAAACTGTTACCCCACCCGCATTAAGATAGGCATCGGGAATGATGAAAATTCCCCTTTTATTTAAAATTTGATCCGCTTCGAATGTAACCGGACCATTTGCTGCTTCTGCAATAAGTTTAGCTTGAATTCTTGGGGCATTTTCATGGGTAATAACCCCTTCCATAGCAGCGGGAATTAAAATGTCACAAGGATGCTCCAAAACTTGGTTTCCGCTCTTTATAAATTTAGAGTTTGGGAATCCTTCAACTTTCCCATGTTCAGATTTGTACTTGGAGACTTCATCAATGTCTAGTCCATCTTCATTTATGATAGCACCATCGCGCTCCAGAATGGCAATTATTAATGCTCCATCTTGTTCTTGCAAGAATTTGGCAGCATGGTATCCCACATTTCCAAGACCTTGGATAATGATTTTTTTTCCTTCAAGTGTTCCTTCAAGATTTGCTGATGACAGGTCATCTTTATGGCGAAAAAATTCCTGAAGTCCATATTGAACCCCTCTCCCAGTTGCTTCAACCCGTCCTTCCACGCCACCGAAATGAACGGGTTTTCCAGTAACGCAGCCTTGGGCATTTATATCTGAGGGGTGAAGCTTTTGATACTCGTCTGCAATCCATGACATCATTCTCTGACCAGTACCCATATCGGGAGCCGGCACATTTATACCTGGACCAAGAAGGCCCCGCTTATCCATTTCCTGGGCAAAACGTCTAGTTATATGCTCAAGCTCTTCAATCGAGTATTTTTTGGGATCTATTTTAAGTGCTCCTTTGGAACCGGCATAGGGAACACTTACAATGGAGCATTTGTAGGTCATTAGGGCAGCGAGAGCTTCCACTTCCTGTTGGTCAGCAAAGGGGGCATATCGAATTCCTCCTTTTGCCGGTAAGACATGTTCGCTGTGAGTTGCTCTCCAACCTGTGAAAATTTCATAACCACCCTGGATTTCCACCCCGAATTTCATTTCACATATGGCATTGCAAGTGCGTATTTGACGAGCAAGTCCTTTAGGGAGTTTGAGGGCGGATGCTGCTCGATTAAAGCACAAGTCTACGCTTTCGAGAAAGGTGGTGGCTTCTTGTTCACTCATATAAATATTGGTGAAGGAAAAATTTCAGACAGGCAAACTTGAAAGTCGACCTTTTAAAAAAAACCAAAAAAAATCCGCATTAAGCGGATTTTTATTTAAAAGATTACCAGTTTGACTGGCGAGGAGGACGATCCTCACGAGGACGAGCCTCATTTACTTTAAGATTTCGTCCAGCCATTTCGCTACCGTTCATTGACTCGATTGCTTTATTTGCTTCATCTGCGTCTTCCATAGTCACAAAGCCAAAGCCTTTAGAGCGACCTGAATTACGATCAGAAATGATCGAAGCCTTTTCAACTTTTCCGAATGCACCAAATGCATCCGCCAAATCTTGATCACTGGTGGACCAAGGTAGATTACCTACATATATTTCCATTTTACTATTTACTATGATTATCCTGAATCGCTCGTAACATTTATGATTAAGAAATTATAATTAACTATCTCAACCAAACCACGAATAAGCGAATAAAGGTTTTATTCTGTCAGACTTTACAAATAAATCAATGGTAAAAGGAGCATAAACTGGCTTTTAGAAAATAGCTTTTTCAAAGAAATTATTGGGAGTTTAATGTTTTTATTATCTACAGCATACTCAATTGTTAAATTGGTATTATTTAAAATGATGGATAACGAAAAGCATAACATCTAAGGTACTAAAACATTAGGCTGGCATTTTTGGGTATTGGTAAAATTATAATTGCATTCACAGTTGTTTCTTTTTTGTGAAATTGGCAAATTATAGTAATCTCGGAGTGTCTATGATGTTAATATATCCCATATTCTTCGAAACAATTTGAATTATTATATCATTACTATTGCTAAGAATTTAAATTTTGAAACGAACTCCCATTCATGAACTTTAGTCGAATATTCCCATTTATATTTATTTCATCATACTTTCTTTATTCAGCTGAAAAAAAAGTTGATTTCGCTCGCGAGGTTTTACCTGTATTATCTAACAAATGCTTTGCCTGCCATGGTCCAGATACCCAAAAAAAGGATTTAGTTCGGTTAGATACCGAAGTCCTCGCAAAAAAGGATTTGGGAGGTTATCACGCAATTGATCCCAGTAAATTGGAGGAAAGTGAATTGCTCTTTCGTATTGCAGACGAGGATGATCCAATGCCTCCAAAGGATTTTGATAAATCTTTAACGGAAAATGAGAAGGCATTAATTAAAGATTGGGTTCTTTCTGGGGCAGAATATGCCCAGCATTGGTCTTTTGTTCCACCTAGTAAACTTGATGCTTTGGCTAGAGGAAATCCGATTGATTATTTTACAGGTAAAAGATTAAAGTCTCAGGGTTATGAGTTTTCTGAGGAAGCCGAACGATCAACCTTGGCTAGAAGAGCTTCCCTTATCCTTAATGGTTTACCACCAGAGCCAAAGGAGTTGGACGAATTTATTAATGACGGGGAAGAGGGGGCTTATGATCGGTTTATTTCTAAACTTTTAGGTCGTCCTGACTATGGAGAACATGTTGCACGCTATTGGTTGGATGCGGTTCGATATGGAGATACTCATGGTTTACATCTTGATAATAGAAGAGGGGTTTTTCCTTATCGTGACTGGGTGGTTCGAGCCCTTAACCAAAATTTGCAATTTAACGATTTTATTCGCTGGCAATTTGCAGGGGATTTATTGCCCAACCCAACCACTGATCAAAAAATTGCAACTGGATATATCCGAATGAACCCAACAACTGGGGAGGGTGGTGCGATCCCACAAGAATTCCAAGCTAAGAATACTTTTGACCGAGCGGAGACAACTGGGACAGCTTTTCTTGGTTTGTCTTTAACCTGTGCCCGTTGTCACACTCATAAATATGATCCGATTACCCATCAGGAGTATTTTGAGTTTTTTGCCTTTTTTAATAACACAGCTGAGCATTCAATGGATGGTAATAAATACGAATATGGGGATCACTTAGCTGTTCCAAAAGACGCTGAATCAAAAAGAAAGTGGGAAGGATTAGTCATAAAAGAAGGTGAACTACTTTTCGAAGCAAAAAAGTCTGGAAAGTATAGCGAAAAACACACAACCCTTGAGCAACTTGCCGGGCTAACTATTCCAGATCTCTCAACACCAACAAGTAAAGTGCAGGGAAGTTCGACAAAATACCCTAAGCATCAGGCCCCCAAGCACGCGATCGATGATAATCCAAAAACAAAGTATTTAAATTTTGATGCAAATGGCAGCGGGCTTACAATTCACACGAGTAAGGGTATTATTAATGGAGTCAGTTTACTTTCGGCCGAAGATGTACCAGGGAGAGATCCCCTTTCCTATCAAATCGAAGGCTCGAACGACGGAAAATCATTCCAGATTATTTCAGCAGGGCCAGTTCCAAATTTTAAAAAGCGTAATGAAAAGCATCAAATTTATTTTGATAATGACAAAGCTTTTTCGATCTACAGGTTAACGTTTCCGAAATTGGCAGACATTTATTCTAAAGAAATGCAAATTGCGGAAGTTGAGTTATTGAAAGCAAATTTCGTTTCTTCTGATAACTTTCTGCAACAGGCTAAAAAGTTGTATGTTGAAATCACGAAAGCCCGAAGTAATCTCTTAACCACCACTCTTATTGCCCGTGAACTTCCTTCCACCCGAAGTCGGGTAACCAAGATTCTAAAACGTGGCGAGTACGATCAAGCAATTGGGGACCCTTTAAGCCCGAGTGTTTTTTCAGTACTTGGAGAAATGCCCAAGGATTCTCCTGTTAATCGTCTTGGGCTTGCTGATTGGTTGGTCAGTAATGAGCAACCTTTAACAGCACGAGTACTTGTTAATCGTTTTTGGATTATGGTTTTCGGAGAGGGTTTGGTGAGAACGCCGGAGGAATTCGGTTTACAAGGTGAACATCCAACTCATCCAGAATTGCTTGATTGGTTGGCTGTTGATTTTCGTGAAAATGGATGGAATCTAAAAAGACTTCTTCGCCAAATGCTCACTAGTCGAACTTTTAAGCAAAGTTCCAAAGTTCGCCCCGAATTAAATGATCCGATGAACAAACTATGGGGGAGGGGACCATCTTATCGGTTGGATGCCGAGGTTCTTCGTGATCTAAGCCTTTGGTCTTCAGGTTTGCTTAATTCGAAAATTGGCGGTGAAGGTGTTAAGCCTTACCAGCCGTCAGGAATGTGGTATGCACTATCTCACCCCGCTAGTAACACCAAAAACTATGTCGCAGATCGAGATGATCGAATTTATCGAAAGAGCTTGTATATATATTGGAAGCGTACATCTCCACACCCCATGATGACTTTGTTTGATGCACCCAGTCGGGAATCAAGTTGCGTTCAGCGTTCGAGGACGAATACATCGCTCCAATCCCTTGCCTTTTTTAATGAAACTCAACGAGTCGAAGCTTCGAGGAAATTGGCCGAGCGATTGGTTCGATTAAACACGAGTGATGAACAATGTATGAACTACCTGTTTCGCTTGTTGTCATCGAGAAATCCCAAAGAAAGTGAAATGAAGGCATTGAGTGGATTGTTACAACAGGCTCGCACTCGTTTTCGTTCAACCACTGAAGATGCTAAAAGTTTGCTTTCCCTGGGAATGTCTAAGCGTGATGAAACTTTAGACCCGGTTGAGGTCGCGGCATGGGCTCAAGTTACCGCAACTGCACTGGCAAGTGATCCTGCTATTTTGCTTTATTAATATTTAATTTTTTGAAAATCTTTATGAATACTTCTCCTGTACTAGATTCCTCACT
>JABGWZ010000069.1 GCA_018675995.1 Opitutia bacterium
AATCAGTCGCAGGTTTCTCTCGAGGGCAGCAAGATTAATCTCGGCCCAGCTTCGGTTGTGTATCATGAAATGAAAACCTGTCAGGGTTTAAGGAATGTCAGCTCAGGGTGCCATTTCTTGAATTTAGGTGGTTTTGGATTGTATACCTTAAGTTCTTTTTTTTGCTCTGAAACAGGGATTAAATCTGTGAGTCCATTAACCTTTTTAATCTCATATCCAAGAATTTTACTAGGGTCAATTCCGGGGTTTTTTTTCCTTGGGTCTGGTAGGTGTAGGCTGTCTGGATAGTTTTTCAATGCATCTTCGGTGTTTAAAATTTGTTTTTTCCCGAAAGACGAATTTTCCTCTTTTGATCGAACAAATCGCCAACCCATGCGGAAAGGAGCCTGGATGAATGGTATTTTTTGTGGGCTCATCCGTGCGGCTAGATCAAGAGCATTATATGAGAAAACGCTTAGGTCAGCTTGCTTTTCCCATTGAACAGTTTTTATAAATGCGAGGGTTAGTCTTAGTCCGAGTGTAGAACCGGGACCGGCGCAAAAAAAGATTGCATCCACCTGGGAGATTTTTATGTCCAAGCCTTGTAGTAATGTTGAAACAGTTTCGAAAACCCCATTGAGAGCGGGGTTTTTGGAGTAAGTGATTTTTCTCCATCCGTTATCTGTTGCAATACCTGCCTGAATAATCGGAGAGGAAGCATCGAGCACGAGTGGGGTATTGAAATGTTGTTTTTCTTTCCCCATGGTAGTTTGGTTCTTTGGTGCGTTTAGAAGTAAAAGAAATAACTCAGTAGCGCCGTCGGAGATTGGTAGGTGAAATGCCTAGTTCTTCCCTATACTTAGCCACGGTGCGTCTGGCCAATTTGATCTCTTTTTCCTGAAGGAGATCAACAATTTTCCGGTCGCTCAATGGTTTTTTGGGATCCTCCTGTTCAACGATATTTGCGATGATTTCCTTAACGCTTGTGTTTGAGACAGAATCACCGTCTTTCCCTGAGTAACCAGGAGTAAAAAAGTATTTTAATGGAAATGTGCCATGAGGAGTTTTGACAAATTTATTGGCAATTGCACGGGAGACTGTGGTTTCATGAACATCGATTGAATCAGCAACTTCAGACATCGTCATTGGACGCAGTTTGGATGAACCTTCCTCAAAAAAACCGGTCTGCCTTTCGATAATTTTTCTGGTGATTCGCTCGATTGTATTTTGCCTTTGGTCGATTGAACTAATGAGAAATTTTCCTGCCCGCATCTGGTTTCGAACATATTCTTTTTCCTTACTCGAAAGAACTCCTTTTGCAATCAGTTCCTTGTATGTGCGATTAATTTTCAACCGAGGGATAAAGTCGTTATTCAGGCTGATGACCCATTCATCTCCCACTTTTTCTACAGTTGCATCAGCGGAAATGGACTGGTTGTTGTCTTCGGAAAACCTTTTGCCCGGTGATGGGTCGAGTTCACTGATTTTCTCAATTGCATCATGAATGACCTCAGTCGGTTGTGATAGTTTACGGGAAAGTTCTGGTACGCGTCGCCTAACCAGTAGAGGAAAGTGATCTTTAACAATTTTATACTGTTCGGTTTCTGACCAGCCCCGCGCATCCATTTGCCTGAGCAGGCAGTCCTGGAGGTCGATGGATGCGATTCCGATTGGTTCAAATGTTTGCAAGGTTGCAAGTGCAGACTGTAAGTCAGCAAGTGGAATCATTGCGAGGAGGGAAATGTCAGAAAGGTTGGAATTTAAAAAACCTTTCTCGTCCAAGCTGCCGATCAGGTACTCCGCTGCATCACGAATTTCCGGGCTAATATCCGTCAGTTTGAGCTGATCGATGAGGTGTTCCTGCAAAGATATTTCGGAAGTGAGTGAATCAAAAAAAAACTTTCTTTTGTCCTGAGCATCTGAATTCCCCAACTGAGCTTCACCCTCAAACTCATTTTCAAAATGTTCACGCATGTCCTCCTGCATTTCCTTGAGAACTGCAAATTCATCTGAGAAGTCGAGGTCTGAGAGGTCGTCTAGGCTGTCAGGTTCTTTGGAATCTGAATCCTCTGATTCGGATTCCTTGGCTTCGGTTTCAGGTTTTGGGTCTTCGGGAAATTCTTCTGGTGTATCAGGTTCAATCTCGTCCGGAGATGGTTCGACCTCTTCAGCATCCAGACTTTCGTCGTTATTACCCAATTCTTCTAGGAGAGGGTTAGTTTGTAGTTCTTCCAGTATGGCTGATCGTAATTCAAGGGCAGGTACCTGCAATATTTTGAGTGATTGCCTTAGTTGCGGAGCTAATACTAAGTTCTGCGTTTGCTTCTGAACTTGGCGGAGACCTTGTGACTGCATAGCCATGTCAGATGCTCAGTATTTAGTGGTCAGCAAATTGGGTTTCCCCACGATGCCAACGAAGAGCAGCATTTTCACCATCTTCGCCAAATAAATCATAGCTGTAAGCAGCTAATTTTTCATTGGTGGGACCGTAGCCTTCCCCATAAATAAAACTTTCCAATTCGGTCAGCATTTCCTCAGATGATTGGTATCTTTTTTCTCTCTGTCTTTGCAGAGATGTCTGTAAAATCTTGTTAAGTCTAGGGTCAATATCCGCTCTTATTTCAATAAAGTCAGGAATTTCCATCTCAAGTATATTATGGATTGTATCTTCGGATTCGTAGGCCTCAAATATATTACGGCTTAACAAAAGTTCAGACATCACGATTCCACAGCAAAACAGATCAGCCCGATGGTCTGTTACTTCACAACGGGCCTGTTCCGGAGACAGGTATTCGTCTTTTCCGGCAATAACATCACCTTCTTTATTATACATTATATCCAGTGCTTTCGCGATGCCGAAGTCAGTAAGTTTAACATCACCTTCCTGTGCAATCATGATGTTTTTAGGGTTAACATCTCGGTGGACAATACCTAGTAGCCTGCCTTTTGAATCTTTCTTTCGATGGGCATAACCTAATCCACGACAAATCCTGGACACAATAAAAACAGCAAGGTCCGCAGGGATATACTGGTCAGTTTCGACATGCCTGTCCAAAAACTCCTCCAAGTTCCATCCTGTTACAAATTCCATAGTCATGAAATACTGCTCACCAATTTTCCCTAGGTGGTAGGTTTGTACAATATTTGTATGGATCAGGTCGGAGACTAACTTGGCTTCTCCGATAAAGTTATTTCTAAACTCTTCAATTGCTGAGTATTCTTCTCTGATAAGTTTTATTGCGACCACTTTTCTGAACCCTCCGATTCCTTTTTGGGTCGCTTCATAAACTAATCCCATTCCGCCTTCAGCGATTTTTCTGGTTAATTCGTAGTGTACTTCGTTAAATATGTGTTTCATATGCCAATTGCATAAAACTACTTTTTAACTTCAGCGATTTCAAGAAAATTTTCAACTTTAATTGTACAAAAGTAATATTTGGCATGTTTTACGCTGCAAGACTGTTGGATTTGACAGATATCAATACATTTGTTTCTTTATCTTGATGATTACTCTCACAAAAGAAGCGGCTGTTAAAATCGATTCTATGTCCAAAGAGTCAGGTTCGGGGAAAATTCTAAGGATTTTTATAGAACCAGGTGGTTGTTCTGGGTTTGAATATGGAATGTCCATGGATATTCCAAAAAATACTGATAAAATGGGTGAGTGTCATGGAGTAAAATTTGCGGTAGATGGAGACAGTTCAGAATACCTAAAAGGTACGGAAATTCACTTTGATGATGGACTTTCGGGTAAGGGCTTTGAACTAAGGAACCCCAACGCTCAGACCACCTGCGGGTGTGGCAAATCTTTTAGCTGACGATTTTTTCGTGACTCATAGGTTGTTCTTTATTCCTTTGCTTTCCCTGAGCCTGAGCTGTGCTGGGTTAGTTAAAACCGGACCATTACGAATGGAGCTTGTGCTCGACCAGGATGGTGTAGTTGCTGGTCAGGACTGCTGGGTTGGATGGAGGATAATTAGAGAGAAGGGTTGGCATACTTATTGGAAGCACCCTGGTGATGTTGGTGTTCCACCAACGCTGCAATGGGAAATGCCTACAGGCTTTAATGCCGGTGAATTGTTATATGCACCTCCGGTGAAGGTAAAAATGGGAAGCATTCGTGCTAATGGTAATTACGGAGAAACTCTTTTTTTAACCAAATTGGGTGTTCCTGATGGGTTAACTATTGGTGAAACTTACAATTTAAGAGCCAAAGCATCATGGTTAACTTGTTCGCAGCAATGTTTGCCGGGTTTTGCTGATTTGAGTTTGGATGTGCTGGTTGTCGGAACTTCTAGTCCAAATCCAATCTGGAGGCAACGCTTTGAGGAGTTCAGAAAAAACATACCTCGAACAATTGCACCAGAATGGAAGGTTACAGCAGTTGAGGATAATAATATGATTCATTTATCATTTATACATAAAAATTTAGGGAAAATGGAGAAAAGTCCTCCGGTTTTTTTCTCTGCCGACCGATTGACCAGATCAAATGGCAGTCAGTTTATTAGTACAGAACGAAACTCGATTACATTACGCATGGAAAAATCGGAATGGGCAAAAGAAGGGCTAAATATTCTGTCTGGCTTGGTCTACCGGGAAAAAGGGTGGGGTGATGGATTTAATGGTACCTACAGAAGAATTCGTATTCCGCTTACTAACGGTTGAATATCTCCCTTCTTTTATAATTTTGTCCAAATTTACTGTTACAATGCATATTATAATTGAAAATTTCTCAAATTTCACAACCTTGGATAGATGAATATAAAAATGATGGTTTTTCAAAAAATCTTTTTAATAGGATCGATGATCCTTTCACCAATTTTACTGGCTGAAGATTTGCCAGGTGCGTCTCTGCCGGGTTCTGCTACTTCGGTCAGCGAAACCGCAAAGGATGTTTCTCCAGTTGCTGCTCCGCAAAAGAAGGAACTTGATCCTGTGATGGAGAAAGAGCTGAAGGATGTGGTAAAAACAAACATATTTGCTGTTTCTAAAAAAAATATAAATATGGCACTGAGCACAATTCATCCAGAATCCCCGACGTTAGAGAGTTCGAAGGATATGATGACATATATTTTCGCCCGTCTCCAATTGAAGTATACTATCCAGCAATTAGAGGTTAAAGAGATTGATGGAGATGAGGCAAAAGTTGAAGTTCTTCAGGTAACTCAAAAGGTTTCCGGAAACGCGGCCTTTCGTGATAACCGGGTTAAAATGCTTCACACAATGAAAAGAGATGGTAAAAAATGGAAAATGTATAGCTCGGAAGCTCTTTTAATCGAGTATTTAAAATATTAAGCTAGCAAATCACTGGACGGGTCACATCTCTTCCAGTGTTTCAATCCCCAAGATTTCAGTACCAATTTCCATCAGGTGTAATGTGCGGGCACAAAGTAAGAGCCTAAGATGCATTATATTTTTGTCTTCTACCATTACTTTACTTTGGTTGTAAAAAGAACTAAACTCAGTAGCTAATTCGTATAGATAACCACCAAGGAAATGAGGTTTTAGTTCTTTTGTTGTTTGCTTTAACACGATAGGGAAAAACAGAAGCTTTCTCGCAAGCTTTCGTTCAGATTCAGATGTTGGAAAATATGAAGTCGGAGGAATATCCAAGGGCTCTATTTCTGCCTTTCTGAATATGCTATGTATCCGGGCAACGGCATACTGTAGATAGGGTGCTGTATTTCCCTGCATGGCGAGCATTTTTTCCCAGGCGAAAACATAATCTAAAGTACGGTCCTGAGATAAATCTGCATATCGCACTGCACCCAAACCAATTTTTTTTGCCCGTTTTTTAACTTCGGAGAGTTCCAAATCAGGTTTTTTTTCAATGACCATATTTTGAGCCCGGTCAGTTGCTTCAGTCAATAGGTCGATCAATTTTACCGGTTGGCCGTCCCTTGTTTTAATTGCTTTGTTATCCTCTCCTAAGATCGTTCCAAACCAAACATGGGAAAGCGTGGGCGAATCAACATTTTCTGCGGCGTACCATTTTTTCACAGTGAGGAAAAGCTGTTCAAAATGATCCCGTTGTCTACCGTCGGTAACATAAATAATTTGATCGGCGTTCCATTCCTTTTTACGGAATTCAACGGTTGCCAAATCGGTGGTCGCATAATTACTGGCTCCATCAGATTTACGAATAATGAAAGGCTGCTTTGCAAATCGCTTGTGTTCAGGATGAAAGACAACCAATGCACCTTCATCTATTATACAGATGTTATGTTTCAGCAACTTTTCATAAATTGGTTCTACTTTATCGCGGTAAAAGCTCTCACCGTACGAATGGTCAAAATGAACGCCAAGCATTTTATAGATTGAATGAAAGGATGACATGCTAATTTCCCTGATTTTTTCCCACAGGTTGAGGTTTTCCGGATCTCCATTTTGAAGTTTTACCAATTCCTTTCTTGCCTGACTTAGGCAAACTGGATCCTCTTTTGTCCACGAAGTTCCTTGCCGGTAAAGGTTTTCGAGGCTGGCAATAGGATCGGGCCCGAGGTCATCGAGGGAAATGTGTTCCCGTTTGATTGCGTATAATAAAATGCCAAATTGAGTACCCCAGTCGCCCAAATGATTATCCCGGATAACCTCGTGACCCTGAAACTCAAGCAGACGGGCCAAACTTTCACCAATAATAGTTGAGCGAATGTGACCCACATGCATTTGCTTGGCTGTATTTGGTGATGAAAAGTCGATTACGATCTTGCGAGGTTTATCAGTTCGGGACTCCTGCCTGAGCTTACTGGAATTACCAAACTTCTCGATCCATTTATAATAAAAACTGGAGGAGAGAACAAAATTGATGAACCCCGGACCAGCAATACTGGTCTCCCAAAAGTTAGACTCCGGTAGGGCGTCGATTAATCTTTGGGCAAGTTCACGAGGGTTTTGCCCAGTCTGTTTGGCATAGGATAGCATTCCATTAGCCTGAAAATCACCAAACCGTTCATCTGCCTGCCGAACTTGTGGATCAAAGTCATCCCTTAATCCTTCGCAATTGCTCGCCGCTTCCCGGATGACTTTGTCTAGTTCACTGCTTATATCAAATTCGATTTTCATGTCGGGATATCCAAGCAGAATCAGGAAAAGGGTCAAGTACCACTTGGAATAAAAGACTCGACTTATTTGAACTAATTACCTATAAAATATCACTTGCCCCTTTTTTATACCCCAACAAAGCAAAAGGTAAATTATCATGGCTAAAGCATTAAACTCCAAAAAAAGCACCCCATCCTTTTCCTATTTAATTGAGAAAAAAAGAGATGGTGGCGAATTCACAGATGATGAAATTCGTTTCATCGTTGATTCCATTCTTGATGAGGAGATGCCCGAATATCAACAGGCTGCATGGGTAATGTCAGTTTTCTTTCAGGGTATGTCAGCTCAGGAAACTGCCTTCTTTACCGAAGAAATGATGCTTTCCGGTGAAGTTATTGAAATGTCTGATGTATCCCGTCCGAAAATTGAAAAGTATTCAACCGGTGGTGTGGGAGACAAAACCACTTTAGTTCTTGGGCCTTTGGCGGCAGCAGCCGGTGTGGCTATGCCTTTAATGAATGGCGATGACGAGGAGTTTCTTTCATCCAATTGTGAGAAATTAGCCGCTATTCCTAAAATTAATACCAAAATTGGCCTTGAGGATTTTGCGGTACAGGTTCGTAAGTTAGGTTGTTCTTTTTCTAG
Organism: Opitutia bacterium; assembly: GCA_018675995.1. GTDB lineage: Bacteria > Verrucomicrobiota > Verrucomicrobiia > Opitutales > Seribacteraceae > Seribacter. The sequence continues at coordinate 7,666 of JABGWZ010000069.1, forward strand.
CCGAAACGATGAAATTTCTCCGGTTGAGGAAATTCTTTATAAGTTGCGTCAAAACATCGGTGCAATTCCGTCCATTCCTTTTATTACAGCCGGCACATTGAGCCGTAAGTTAGCTGCTGGTGCTGAAGGTGTAGTGGTTGATGTCAAATGGGGAAAAGGTTCTTTCATTAAAAATGCAGAGGATGCGAAGCAACTAGCCCGCTCATTGACGAGAGTTGGAAGAACATTAAAACGGAGATGTGTAGCTTTGGTTACGGACAATAACCAGCCACTCGGCAGCTGTGTTGGTGCTTCCTTGGAATTGAAGGAAGCTATTGAGCTTCTTAAAGGTGAAGGTCCTGAGGATTTACAGGATTTGGTCATGAAATTGGGTATGGAGATTGTCAGGCTTGCCGGAGTAGCAGGTTCGACACTTTCAGCAAAACAAACTGTCCGAAAGCATTTGGAGGATGGGTCTGCCCTAGAGAAACTAAAGGAGGTTGTTGCCTACCAAGGTGGTGACACAAAGGTTATTGACGATCCGGACAAACTTCCTACTGCCAAGCACACAAAGAAAATGCCTGCACCTAAAAGAGGATATGTACATACAATTGACGCTGGGCAACTTGCACGCGGTGTTCAGATTCTAGCTCATGGAGACGGACAAAAATTTGATCCCGCTTCCGGGGTTGCTGAACTTTGTAAGGTCGGAACTCAGATGAAGCAAGGTGAGCCATTAATGATTATCCATTATAACGATGAAAAGCGTTTGGGAGTAGCCATGGAATACTTTAAGGCAGCTTATCGGCTTGCACCGAAAAGACCTAACCCAGCACCTCTTGTAGTTGAGCGGGTTGCTTAAACTTCCCAATTCATTTTTAAATGCCTCCTTATTTAAAGGGGGCATTTTTTTGCCTAGTTTACCCGGCCAAGATAAGACCGATCGCTTGTGCTGATTTTGATTACATCATCTTTTTTGATGAACAAAGGAACCTGAACCGTAATACCCGAGGATATGGTGACAGGTTTTAGGACATTACCTGCAGTATCACCGCGCAAGGCGTCAGGAGCTTCGGTTACTGTGGCTTCGACTGAAGCAGGGAGCTCCAATCTGATTGCGTTGTCATCAACTAATAAAATGTCATAGGTATTACCTTCGACCAGGAAATAATCATCCTCTCCAATAACTTCACTCGGAAGAATAGTATCTTCATAGGTTTCTAAGTCCATAAAATGGTGACCGTCTGGATCTTTGTAGCTATATTCAAGCTTTTGCGTGGTGGTGTGCATGAAATCAACATTATCGGTTGATCGAAATTTTGTTGTGGTAGTGGAACCACTTTGCAGGTTACGCAAGGTGGTTTGCACAAACCCTGCCTGCCTACCTTGAGTTCGATGCTGCATTTCTAAAACAAGGTGGGGTGCGCCTTGATAGACCATAACCCTGCCTTTACGAATATCTGTTGGAGATGCCATGTTAATTACTTTTTCTTGTGGTTTTAGTTAAAGAGTAACATGGGTAGTAGATAACCAAGACAATGCCAACCCTATGTTTTTTTAATTTTTTATGAGTTCCCAAAATTCTACGATCGAAATGATTTCCTGGAATGTCAATGGCCTGCGTGCCTGCCGCAAAAAAAACTTTGATTCCTTTGTATCGGACAAAAGCCCCGATTTGCTATGCCTGCAGGAAATAAAACTGAATTCGGAGGTGATTCCGGAGGATGATTTTGGTTATCCCTACCGACATTATCACTTGGCGGAAAAAAAGGGATATTCTGGAACAGCGATTTTTTCAAAAACTGAACCGCTTTCAATTCGGGAGGATTTATCCGATCCGAAGCACGGGGGCGAAGGTCGTGGAATCACTTTCGAGTTTGACGGCTTTTATTTGGTTAATGTTTATGTGCCTAATTCAAAGGGGGATTTATCTCGTTTGCCCTACCGGTACGATTCCTGGGATCCTGATCTTAAAGATTATGTCATCGAACTTCGCCAATCTAAGCCAGTGGTGCTGTGCGGGGATTTGAATGTGGCCCATCAGGAAATCGACTTGGCCAACCCGAAAACCAATCGAAACAGTGCCGGGTTTACCGATAAGGAACGGGAAGGCTTTTCTAATCTATTGGCGGAGGGTTTTTTGGATACCTTTAGGCACTTACATCCAGATGTGGAAGGCGCATATTCCTGGTGGTCTTACCGGGCGGGTGCCCGAGCCCGGAATGTGGGCTGGCGTATTGACTATTTTGTGGTTTCCGATGATCTGGCCACTTCCATTCGGGATGCGTATATTCTGCCTGAAATCGATGGTTCAGACCATTGCCCAGTCGGGCTTTCTATTGCCCGTGCCTGATTTCGAAAAAACGGAAATCCTTTTTGGGAGGACCTTAGCGTTGGCCAAAAATGGCTGGGGTAATACGCACCCCAATCCAATGGTGGGTGCAATTATTGTCGAAGCGGGTGAGGTGGTTTCAGCAGGGCATCATAGGCGTGCCGGTGCTCCTCATGCTGAAGTTGCCGCTATTTCAAACCTCGGACGCAGTCCGAATATTGGAGCATCGATGTTTGTCTCCCTTGAGCCCTGTTCGACGCATGGCCGAACCCCTCCTTGTGTGGATGCTATTTTAAAGTCTGGAATTAAGAATGTGTTTATAGGTTGCCTTGATCCAAACCCCGAGCATGCAGGCCGCGGAATCCAAATCCTAGAAAAGGCAGGAATTTCAGTTTACCTTGGCTCAAAAGAAATCCAAGCCGAAGCCACCCGTTTGAATTTTGTATTTAATCATAATATGCTCAAAGGTCGTCCATTGATTGCTCTCAAAATGGCAGAGACTAAAAACGGTATGGTTGCCGAAGTTCGAGGGATGCCGAGCCGGATTACGGAAGCGGAGGCTCGGGCGAACATGATGCATTGGCGACGATTTTTCCCCGCGATCTGTGTTGGGGCAGGCACGGTGCTTTCGGATGATCCATCCCTCACTGCCCGCTTTCCTGGAGAGACTTGGTGTCCACTTCGCATTATTGTCGATTCTAATTTAGTGACCCTTGGTTCGCTGGTTCCAGATCGGGTTGTTTATAACGATGAATTTGCTGATCGCACAATTATTCTTACCACCAGTCACGGGCTTTCTCGGCAAGATCGGGTGACTCGGGCCAAGGAGTTGAGGGTTCGGTTGGTGAAGGTGTCGGAAGACGAGACTGGACGAGCCACGCCTGATGCACTCAGGTCTGCCTTGAATCAATTTGAAATGAACGCAGTTTATTGCGAGGGTGGTCCCACACTTGCTAGATCTTTACTTAATACTGGAAATGTGGATTACCTCTTTAAGTATCGGTCTCCTAAAGTATTCGATCATGAAAAGGCCCTTTCGGGACCCGGTTTTGACGATTTCTCGATAAATGAACCTGTAGAAGAAAGCCTTGGTGAAGACCATTTAACTCACGGATTTTTATGAAAACTATCTACTTGGCCTCGGGCAACGCCCATAAGCTTCACGAACTTCAGGCTGCCCTCGAGGAGGCTGGTTTGTCCATTAAAGTAGCAGGACCCAATACGATTGGGGGAATGCCGGAAGTCGAGGAAACCGGTTCTACTTTTGAAAGCAACGCCCTGCTCAAAGCACACGGATTAAGAGAGGTCGGGCCTAGTGAAGGCTGGTTTCTTGCTGATGACAGTGGCATTGAGATAGATGCTCTAGGTGGGCAACCAGGGGTTATTTCAGCACGTTTTGCAGGATTGGGTTGTAACGATGAGGCCAATAACGATAAAGTTCTAGAAGAAATGAAAGGTGTTCCGGAGAGCGATCGGACATGCCGATTCCAATGCGTACTTGCCTTGGTTGGGGATAGGGTCGAGGTTACTTTTGCCGGTGCCTGTGAAGGTAAACTTTTAACCGAGAGACAGGGGGATGGTGGCTTTGGCTATGATCCTCTCTTTTTACCGGATGAGAGCGCCTCAACTTTTGCGGAGATTTCCCTGGAGGAAAAAGCCAAGATCAGTCATCGTGCGAGGGCACTTACGAAACTGATTGAATGGATTTCATCCCAGTAAAGAGTGACGGCTTTATTTTTGGTTATTTAGCAGTCTATCCCTTCAATTCGCATTATTGCTTTAACTTTATCCTTGTCACCCCGGGGGCTGAATTCCGGTGCTGACCAACTAAGAGTAAGTGAGCGAAGAAGCTAAGTCGTAGGCGATTTTCGAGACATGATAGATTTCTGCCTTGGTCACTTGCGTTTCTTCCTCGCAATGACAAAAGTACGCTTATGAAAAATTGATTATTTGTGTTTAATCGATCGAGCTTCCCCACCAATTTTTGTTTGGTTTGTAGTCCTCTTCGAGAAAGTAGGCGTGGCGTTTTTCTAATCCTTTTTTCCCTGAGGATCTTATGTTTTCCCAGCGGGCGTCTCTCTTTACAGAATCAAATTTGTGATCGGGTTTGGGGTACTGGGCATTGGTTTGCTTGAGCCAAGTATCCAATTTCTTTCGCATTTGCTTGGCACGCTTGTTTTCCATTGCGATGAGATCGTTCTGTTCGCCAATATCCTTGGTGAGGTTGTAAAGTTCGTCTCTACCATCCTCATGATAATAAATGAGTTTCCAGTCACCTTCCATAATGATGGAACTTGGTTCGCCCCCCTGGTTTCCATAATGTGGATAATGCCAGTAGAGTGATCGCTCCTTGATAGCTTCACCTTTTAATAATGGAGCAAGGCTGACACCGTCCAATTTTTGTCTTTGGGGGAATTCGATTCCGCAAAGTTCAAGCAGGGTGGGGTACCAATCGATTCCACTTACAGGAGTTGCTTCTTTTGAGCCCGGCTTTGTAATGCCGGGAGCCTTGATATAAAAAGGTTCGCGGATTCCTCCTTCCCACTGGCGACCCTTGCCGCCTCGCAGAGGAAGGTTGGAGGTGGCATAGGCATCCCCAGAGGAAACGCCTCCATTGTCGGAGGTAAAGCAAATTATGGTGTTTTTATCCAACCCATGTTCATCAAGCTTAGTGAGTACGAGACCGATAGATTGATCGAGTTGCTCGATCATTCCCGCATAGATCGGACAGTCCTGCACTTGACGAACATTAAGTCGACGGTCGAAAAGGAATCTTTCTTTGTTTTTGGTAAGGCCCATTTTTTCTGCTTTGTCCCGATATTTTTTCCATAGTGCTTCTGTGGTTTGAATAGGGGCATGAACGGCATAGAAAGACAGGAAGGCAAGGAATGGTTGATCTTTGTTTTTTTCTATAAAGTCTGCAGTTTCCAAACCGAGGCGACGCGTGAGCGATTCCCCATCCGGTCCAGATTGAAGAGTTGGGTTTGTATAGGGAGAAAAGAACCCACCCCGTGGACCGCCCACATCCCAGCCACCTTTGTTTATATCAAAACCATGGTCGGTAGGCCACGAGCCTTCCTTTCCCAGGTGCCACTTGCCGGCAAAGAAGGTTTTGTAACCAGCATCTTTCATTGCTTCGGCAAGAGTAATTTCGGAGTGACGCAGGTTGCGCTCATATTCGGGTGGGAGGTGACTGTCATTTCTTCCTCGCTTACTCCATTCCTCTCCGGGTGAATCTCCTATCCATGTCGTGATGCCATGATTAACTGGGTATTTGCCGGTCACAATACTTGCCCTTGATGGACTGCATACTTGACAGGTGGCATAGCCCCGAATGAACTTCATTCCCCCGTTGGCTATACGGTCAATATTCGGACTTTCATAAAAAACTGATCCTTCATTGGATAAGTCCTTTGCACCCATATCATCTACGAGAATAAACAGAACATTGGGTGATTTTGTCTCACTAGCTAACAAAAAAATTGAATACAAAAAGGATAAAAGAACTGATATTTTTCGCATGTAAAACCACAACGTCAATAATCGAGTATTGGCAATGATTAAAGATTGGACTTTCTAGTGATTAAACCAGAATTTCAGTTGAAGATTAGCCTAGGTTGTCCAAAGCCTGGTTAAAGGTTTGGCTTGGTCGCATAGCGGCTGTAGCCTTGTTTGCATTTGGGAGATAGTACCCGTTCAAATCAACTGGTTTGCCCTGGGCATCGATTAGTTCCCGAGCGATCTTTTCTTCATTTTCGCGAAGAGTTTGTGCTAATCCCGAAAACTGTGACTGAAGATCACTCTCATCCGATTGCCCGGCCAAGGCTTCTGCCCAGAAAAGTGTGAGATAGAAATGACTGCCTCGATTATCGATTTCATTCACTTTACGGGATGGTGATTTATTTTCATCGAGAAACCGGCCGATTGCAGAGTTTAAAGTGTCTGCTAAAACCTGTGCTTTTGAATTCTCGGTTTTATTTGCTAAGTCTTCAATCGACACTGCAATGGCCAGGAATTCACCGAGTGAATCCCAGCGTAAATGACCTTCCTCCATAAACTGCTGGACATGTTTGGGTGCAGACCCACCTGCACCAGTTTCGAATAAGCCACCTCCAGAAAGTAGTGGGACAATGGATAGCATTTTTGCACTGGTGCCTAGTTCGAGGATGGGGAACAAGTCGGTCAGGTAGTCCCGTAATACATTACCGGTGGCTGAAATTGTATCGAGTCCGTCCTTGCATCTTTGGCATGTGACATGGGTCGCCTCAATGGGAGGGAGGACTTTTATGTCGAGTCCATCTGTGTCTAAGGTGGTCAACTTGGCATTAACATATTTTATTAAATTTGCATCATGAGCCCGTTTTTCATCGAGCCAAAAAATGACCGGAGTTTCACTTAGTTTCGAACGGTTTACCGCAAGTTTAACCCAGTCGA
>JABGWZ010000068.1 GCA_018675995.1 Opitutia bacterium
GATCCATACAGTAGTGGGGGAAGTGGATACCAATCCGATGATGGTGGTACGCAAAGCGGAGATAGCGGAAACCAATCACCTGGAGATGGCTACCAAAGCGATACTAGTGGATATAACTTAATCAACATCACCTACCCAACTATCTACAATGTGAGTGATTGGAACAGTTTAGAGATTGAATGGACTTATGCATCTGGAGTGGCCTATCAGTCCTCACCTAGGTTTGGATACTCGATTGATGAAAACATCACCTCTCAAGGAGTTTACATTAATGAGTTCAATGCATTCAATGTATACGGTTCCGAGTGGCTTGCTGGTTTGTCCGATGGAGAACACACTGTGTATGTAGCTTTATTGGACCCTACAAATGGTTCCATTCTAGCTTCAGACAGTCATCTTTTCTCATTAACATCGAGTTCTGATCCACAAGACCCAGGTACTAGTAACGATGATATCACCATCATAAATCCCGGTTCAGACTCGGTCATTGAGAGAAATGCTACTCTCTCCGTTGATCTTTCTTATGCATCCGAAGTTTCCAGTTCAGAGTCTCCACGTTGGGCTTATAAAATCAACGAAGACTTTTACTCCACACAAACTAGTGCGATTGAAGTAAACAGTACTTCAGTACATGGTTGGTTAGATGACTTAGAGGATGGTGAGCACACCGTTTATGTAGCTTTACTCATGACTTATGGTGGGGACTACATACTTGCAGAGGATAATGTTACCTTCGAATTAGTTGGAGAGGATGACGGAGTGCCACCTTACTTTAATTTTACGGACTCTGACCTTTCTCAAATTACTGGTCGTACGGATTTAGCAGAGGGGAATTATACAATTCTTAAAGACCATAACTCCACCGATTCCAGTTATTTCAAGATCGCCCCGGTTTATCGTGATGAAAACGATTACATATTGGTGGAGATTGAATCTGCTGTGAGTTCCTCAATAGATTTTGCATCCCTTCAATCCTATCTCGATGACAACTTTTTTGAAGAAGTTGGTTTTGTTGACTTCATGCCTTTCGATTTTCACCCAATTGACAGAATCGATCTGAATAATAGTTCTGAACTTGCGGCACTGAGCAATGGTTACGACGAAATATTCTTCCAAGAATATACTCCCAGAGAATGGTATACTTATGATGAATTCAATGAATCATCTTTAAATGCGAGCTTATGGGATATTGCTTATTTTGCAGGAGGTCTTGCTCCCACTCACTTAAATGGGAAGGCTGTACTTTCTGGAAACCAATCCACAGGAAACAATCCATATAACATCCCAAGCATACTCGAAATACCAGATTTATCGAGCGGTCAGGGTAATTCAGCATTATTTTTAGATGATACTGAAGCATTTGGTATCGAATTGGATGTGACTATTCCATCAACCGGGAACTCTCAGGAAGTTGGTTTCTTCATTGATTTAATCGACGTGAATCTTACCCATCATGAAATAATTGAGTTAGCTTGGCGTTCAGATGGAACAGCTTGGAACTGGGAGGAAACATCAGATGCAAATAATCAAACTATTTATCGCTCATTAGAGGCAGAAATAGATCAGACTTATGCAGTATCAATCATTCAGAACGGTCATTACACTCAGGTTTTTATTGATGAAAAAATGATAGCCAAAATCAATGGTCATTTTTCTGCACGTGCATGGTTGATTGGCGCTTTTAATGACAATGGTGAACCCTTTGAGGCAAGCATTGATAATGTGCGCGTTCTCAAAAAGGCATCACAAGTTACACACTTGGACCGTTACTGGGCATTATCTATAGAAGGAGATGCTCAAAACCTTGATATGGTTGTGGATATGGCTGGATATGTTTATCGGGGGAACTTTGAAGACTATTGGTACAATTTGTTTCAGTTACCTGCATATAACCCCAAATTCGATGAGGAAATACCCCATCGTGACTGGCATGAAATTTTTTACAAACTTTCGAATTCCAATATCAATAATTTTTACTCTGACTTCCCTGTAATTCGAGAGAAGCAATTATTTTTTACTGACACTGAATTTTCCCTAACTGAGAATAATGACATCAATGCATCGGTTGGGCATATTCTTCTGTCAATACCCGAGCTATTAGGTGATTTGTCATATAGTGTCACAACCACTGACCACAAAAGCCAACCAATTTCTGCTTCTATCAATCAAAATGGATTGATTACGATTCCAGGATCTATTGATTACGAAATTCAAACGGAGATAAGTTTAGGTGTTTCTGTAGTTGATGAATTTGGTCGTGGCTTCACAGAAAGTATAACCATCTCTATTGATGATGTGTTTGAAGACTTGGATGGAGACGGCGAGGAAGATCATTTAGACACAGATATCGACGGGGACTCCTTCGATAATCAAGAAGAAGAATCCTACGGCTTTGACCCGAGGAATGCTTACAGCCACCCAGAATTACCGATTGTTCAAACATTGTCTGCAGAGCTCAGCTCAAATGGAACTTACTTTTTAAAAGGTACATTGCTCTCCAAAGGAGGTGTTTCATTAAATGATTTGGGATTCGAAATTAACGGCAAAGGTTTCAACGAAAATGAACGCATAGCTGTTGATATAAATACTTCAGAGGGCTCAGTGTATTCCATTCAGTTACTCAATCCTGCACCTGGTGAAACCTTCACCTATAGAGCTTTTGCAGTAAATGTGGCGGGCAAAACTACTGGTGCACCTCGTAAAATCAAAACTAAGATTTCTGAAGACTGGTGGTATGGGGCCGACGAATTGGAGGGTGGTTGGAAATCAAGTTGGATAGGCGTATTTTTACCTCAACCCAATGAATGGGCTTACCACGCTGAACTTGGTTGGGCATTCGTTTCCCCCGATGGCAGTGGTGGCTTGTGGCTTTGGGTTGAAGAGAATGGATGGCATTGGACCCGTGAGGGAGTCTGGCCATTCCTGTGGTCTAATAATACAGCGGATTGGTTGTACCTGATGAAGAGTGGCAGTCGAGTCTTTTTATACGATTATTCGACTCAATCTTTTATCTCAGATTTTTAAAAAAACTTCGGGCTATCCTCAAGGTAGTCTAATTCACTTACTCTCTTTTTGTCAGGTAAACTCGGGGTACTCTTTTGGTAATTGAGCAAAGAAGTTCCCATTCAATGGTATTTCCGTGCTTGGCTAATTCACCCAATCTAATCGTTTTTCCATCCTGATGCCCGATGAGTGTAATGACCGATCCAGATTCGGGTTTTATTTTAGAATCAGTCAAATCAATCAAGGTTTGATCCATGGTCACCCGCCCTACGAGGGGAAAACTCTGACCGTTTAAAAGTCCGTGGGCTTTTCCGCCACAATGCAGGGGAATAGCATCGCCATATCCGGCGGCTATTACGCCAATGAGGGAGTCTCGCTCAAGGCTTTTCTCAGATCCATAACTTAGGGATGCTCCGGTTGGGAGGTTTTTGACAAGAGCCAAGCGAGAATGAAAAGAAAGTACAGGCTCAACTTCGATGCCAGACAGCAAACTTCCACGGGGTGGTGCCACCCCAAATTGGAGTAGTCCAATGCGTATTCCATTGAAGGGAGAATTTCGACTCATCGATTGAAGGCTTGAGGAATTATCAGCATGAACCAATAGATTGGGCTTTGCTGAAATTGCCGGGCAGATTACCTCCAAAAAACGCTCTCTTTGTAGGTTTGTAAAATCAAAATCATGAGGTAGTGGAAAATGGGTAAGTACGCCTTGTAGCTCGACTTCTGGGGTCTGCAGTACTTTTTCCAATAGGGAGGGAGCTTTTTCCCACCAACAACCCATGCGGCCCATACCTGTGTCTACTTTAAGATGTATGGGCAAGGGTTTGCCCTGTTTTTTTCCGAGTTTGATAAAGCGATTCAATTCACTTTCGTCAGAGAGAGTCGGAATTAAGTTATACTCGAGCAGTGTCTGGTCTTCCTCTTCCAGCAATGGACCAAGTATAAGCACGGGCCATCCAGAGCCCATTTCCCGTATATCCATCGCTTCTTTGACATTCGCAACTGCAAACAGATCAACACCTGTTTGCATCAA
>JABGWZ010000147.1 GCA_018675995.1 Opitutia bacterium
AAGCCGTATCATTTGATCCGCTTCCTGGGAGGATGTTCTTTCATCATATTCAAAATCAATTGTCGATCCTCGATCAATTAATTCGATTACCTCATTTGCATTTCCCCGAGAAATTGCTTGGCATAGTCGGTGAATTGAACTGTCCTTTCCAAATCTACGATTTGTCGAGAGCTTCGCAACAAGTTGGGGTTGATGCGGCAATAAAAAGTGCCGAACAATAGAGGCGAGGGGAGCTCCCGCTTCTACGGGTGCAAGTTGGTCAACATCACCAATTAAAAGCAAACGGCTTGTAGGGCGGATCGCGTCGACTAGTTTAGACATCAATGGAAGGTCTACCATAGAGGCTTCATCTACGATAACAAAGTCTGCATTCAAGGGAGAATCCGATTTCTTACGAAAATGAATTGAGGGTGGTAGAGGCCGAAGCAATCGGTGAATGGTTGATGCGTTTTGTGGAAAATTTTCTTTTTCGTCGGGACTGAGTTCGAAGAGCTTAAGGTTTGCTTGAATCGATTCCGTCATTCGCTGAGCGGCTTTTCCTGTGGGGGCTACTAAGGAGATAGATAACTCAGGGTTTTCTTTTAATAGTGAAGCTAGGATCGCGACTAATAAGTATGTTTTGCCTGTTCCTGGGCCCCCGGTAATCACTGCAAAGTTATTTCGAAGGGCAAGCTTGGCTGCATTTAATTGGTCTGGGGCGTCTTTGAAATATTTTATGATCTGATGATCAATTTCAGTATGGTTATTTTTTGCTTCCTTGCTCCACTGCACAAGCCGCTGGGCGAGGGAAGTTTCGTAGTCAAAATACCTTCGGAAATAAAGGTTCCCTTCTTGAGCCATGACAAGGGGCGTTCTCTCGTTTTCGGAGCCGACTATTGAATTTTGTCTTAAAATTTTAACCGAGTTATTGTCTGGGGCATCGATTTCGATGGAGGCATTTCCAGCAAGTAATTGTAAGTATAAATTCTCCAAAAGCGGAAGAGCTTCTTTTAGAGAGCCGCCAGAATATCTTTCAAAGAAAGAGAGTAATTGTTTTGGAAAAGGGGAAGTGGATTCAAGCATGGGACTGAGCCCTTTCTATGCTAAAGAATTGGTCCATCGACTCGATCATGGATTCGGGTGGACAATCAAAGAAAATTCCGTCGTCGGGTAGGGATGGTTCATACATTCCCCGAAGAAAGAGGTAATAGTTGCCGCCAAAATTCTGAGTATAATTATAGGAATTGGGCATTGTTTGTTTAAGAAAACGATGAAGGGCAAGGGTATAAAGGTGGTATTGAAGAATATAGTCCGAATGAGCCATAGTGCTAGGCAATGACTTCGAAGCAAAAGCACCCTGTTCCCCCGTAAGCAGGTTCGATTTCCAATCTAGAATGTAATACTTTTGGTTATGCCTAAATGTGAGATCGATAAATCCTTTAAAGAAATATTGGTTCGTTTGAACTATGCTCTCGTCTGCTTTTCCCAGAAGGTATGAACTGAATAAATTATTGGGTGCCACTAGGCTTAAATGTTGACCCAATTCGTGAAAAGAAAAGTCTGGAGCATGAACATGAAATTCTAATTCTACCATTAGATTCTCTTTAAGAATTTCAGAAAGTTTCAGGACTGCTCCGTTATGTTTGTTTAAAGGAGTATTAAGGGCAGACAATACAAGACCATGGGCAATTTTTGGATCGGCATTCCTGAGGCCATGTTTTCGCAATTGAAAATCAATCGTAGCACTATGATCGTTTTCCTGGAAATCGATATTTTCAAAAACTTCATGGAAAAAATTTCCTGCCTTGGTTCCTGCTGGGAATGCGTGGGCTTTTTTTCTTTGATCAAAAGGAATAACAAGTGAGTGAGAGAAATTTTCGCTTTCATCTAAATCTTTGTCTTTATTTTGACCTTTAATTTTCTGAGAGAATGAGCTGGTTAAATATCCAGATGGAATAGTCCTTAGAAATTCCAGCGATCTGTAACTCGATTCAGAAAGTGTTCGCTGATAAGTTCTTTCGGGTTTTCCCACTTTACAATTTTCAACCGAGAAAAGATCTGGTCTTTTTTCAAGGGTCTCCAAGGCATTACTTATATTTTCGGAAATACATCGAGCGATACTCGAGAAGGCAAAATTTTTATTGGGTTCTCGAATGTAAAAATACATACGAGAAGAGGCTCGAGTAAGGGCAACATAAAGTAAACGCATCCCTTCCTGCTGAGT
>JABGWZ010000229.1 GCA_018675995.1 Opitutia bacterium
ATTCAAGGCAACAACCTTAGCCTCTAATTCTTTAATGATTTCTGCATCCCGTATTGACCGGTTACTACTTTCTTCACTCAACTGGTTAAGTTGTGTCTGTAAATCCGTTACCCGTGATTTTTCTTTCTCTACGATCCTGTTATGTACATCTAAGTCTATATCTTGCTGAATAGATTCCCTTGATAAAGGTTCTTCTTGTTGAATATCTTTCTGTTCATCACATCCAAAAACCAAAAAAATTAAAAGCAAACCGTTCGAAAATCTTTTCATAGCCATTAATCACTTCAAAATTAAAGAATGAGTGCAACAATCAAAATAAATGGAACAAAAATAAAGTACCATTCTTCATTATTGCTTGCGAATGTTGCAAGAAGCATGAAATTTATTAGCAATGAAAAATAAACCCAATTCAGGGGAAGCAACCCTACAGTCTATAAGAAGAAACTCGGCCTACTCAACAAGCCGAGTACTCACTCTTATTTTCACGGTGGTATTTGGATTCAGCATGATCCTCATCGCTTATTTAATTTCCACCGAATTACCTAAATCCGAAAAAGCGATCATTCTGTTAATCGGTGCCCTTCTCGGAGGATTTGGCGGCATGAGCTTTTTGCACTTTCTCCACGCACACTACGATCAAAGTGATGCACTAATCCAAGTCGCCAAATTTCAAGAACGATCTCTCACACGAAGAAATGACGCCCTTTCACTCGTTGAAAAAATTCGACAAGAAGTGGAAGAAGAAAAGCTTGATAAAATCGTTGATTCAGATGTTAAACCCATCGAAAGATCTAGTAGCGAGACTTCAGACGAAGAGCGTAAAGAACAGGAAAAATCATCAGAAGGAGAAAAAGATAAGACTGCGGATTGAATTGACAGGAAGTATTATCGGTTCACTTCTCGAAAACATCAAACAGGATACTATTTCTTCGCCAATTCCAAAAAATATGCGAGGGATTGGTACACTCCAGCACTCAGTGATGTAAGGGGCATCATTGGAAATGCCTTCTTTGTAGATTCATCATTCAGTTCATAGATGAATGGAGAAAGCTCAGCATCTGGTGCGAAGCTAATCTCTGGTTTTTTGATTTCAAAGTGAATGGACTCTTTAATAATAGAGGCAATAAAGTCCTCAATCATATGTGTTTGCCCAAGTAAGTTAAAAACGCCGTACCCGGAAAAAGGATCTATTACTGCACGGGCAAAGCCTGCTCCCACATCCAGGGAAAAATGGTAATGTTCCTTTCCTCGATAAGGCACTTCAAATGATTCTCCCTTGACCACGGCCTTCATTGCCGAAGTCATTGCAGCGGTGAACCCGCGATCCCGACCAGGGCCATATGTGGTAGCTAACCGAAGAGAAACTGTAGGCGTACCAGTAACCTGATGAAAGGCCTGAGCCATTCCTTCTCCAGCCACTTTCCAATATCCATACAAGTTAAACGGATGGTAGGGATCTTCTGGCCGAACTCCATCCTGGCCATAAAGAGATCGAGCCCCATTCACCGCACTCGAACTGGCAAATACAAACCGTTCGAGGGGGCTTTTCAGCTTGGAACAGGCTTGAAATAAATGTGCCGTGCCAATCACATTAATATCCAAACCCCTCATTGGGTAGTCCCGGCAGTCGGGTGTCTGCAAGGCTCCAAGGTGAATCACATGAGTGGGCTGTACATCTTCAACTACCTTTTTAATACTTTCGGAATCCGAAAGATCCCCGGCAATACAATGATAATCATTACTCTGTTCGCTTTGTTTGGGAACTGATCGATTAAAGCCAAAAATTTCCCCCGCGTTCTCCGCTATCAAGTGATTCACCGCATGTGTTCCGATACATCCTGTCGAACCGGTAATTAAAATCCTTCTCTTTCCTTCATTCATAATAAAATAGCCGAAGCCAGTCCGAGGAAGGACAAAAAGCCAATCACATCTGTAACTGTGGTGACAAATACCCCGGAAGCCACCGCTGGATCTATTCCCATTCGGTCAAGCATTAGGGGCAATAATACCCCGGCAATTCCTGCCACCAGCATATTGATAACCATCGCACCAGCAATAATCCCCCCAAGCAGATACCTGTCATCCAACTGATTGAACCATAAAACAACAACGAACCCTGCCAATGCGGCAAAAACAACTCCATTTAAAAGCCCCACCGCAAACTCCTTACGAAAAGTGCGAAACGCATTATAAGCAGTCAACTCCTTGGTTGCCAATGCCCGGACCGTAATGGTTAAGGTCTGAGTTCCTGCATTCCCCCCCATCGAGGCCACGATTGGCATCAGAATAGCCAAAGCCACCATTTCTTCGATCGTACCGTCAAACATACCAATTACTAAAGAGGCTAAAATAGCTGTACCCAAATTAACCAATAACCATGTAAAACGCTTAAAGGAAGCCTGAATCACAGAATCATCAACGGTTTCCTCCCCCACTCCACCAAGCCGAAGGACATCTTCCTCAAACTCCTCACGGGCTACCTCCATCACATCATCCACTGTGATCATTCCAATTAGTTTGCCCCCACCATCGACCACTCCTGAGGTGGTTAAGTCATATTTTTCAAAAAGCAAAGCGACTTCCTCCTGGAGCATTTCAGCTGGAACGATTACCTGAGTCTCATCTACAATCTCCCGCATTAAAGTTTTTCGGGGAGAACGTAAAATTTGGGAAAGCGAAATCCCCCCAACCGGCTTATCATCACTATCCACTACAAAAAGATCGAGAAACTCCTCAGGCAAATCCTCCTCTTCCCGTAAAAAATCAATCGTCTGCCCAACCGTCCAGTCTGTGGCTACACTCACCAGCTCGGTTTGCATCCTACGACCCGCACTATCTTCCGGATATGCCAGCCCAATCTCAATGTCCTCGCGATCTTCCTCCGAGACTTTACTTAAGACCTCATTCCTTTCCTCGGCCTCCATATCCTCAAGCACCTGAACTGCCTCGTCCGACTCCATCTCCGTAATAACCTCGGCCATTTCCTTGGGAGACAATTGATCGGTGACTTCTTTACGAAGATGATCTTCAAGTTCAAAAAGTAAGTCATGATCCAAATCGACCTTAACTAATTCAAGAAGCCTTTTCCTAAGAGCACCAGTCAACAGACCAATCGCATCAGCCAGATCGGAATGGTGAAAAGAATCAACATGTGCCTGAACCTGCTCGTCACTGGCATTCTCCAACAACTCAACGAGATCATCAAAGCGGCTCTCCATCTCACCCGAACTATCAGGATCAATACGATGAATTGATTCAATATTTTCCTTGGTTACTTGCATGGGACGAAGGTTTATTAAACGCTCTGAAAAAACTAGGCGTATGAGTTAAAGGAGTTACTATTCATGCCACATAAGAAGAATTCCCGCAATCGAAAATCACTCCCCACCATAAAGAAATGAAAATTTCCACTGGGTCATAAATCCTAAAATAATCAAACGAAAATTCGAAAAGACATCAAAGAATTCAATTATAAACTAAAGCCCATCAAAATATGATTAACCAATCATCGTCGAACAATACAGAGCAGTTAAATTGAAAATCATATGAATGATAGTAGTAGTAAAAAAAGCAATCATCCAGTTACACCTCGTGTAAAAAAAGTAAAAACACCAGGTCATCATTGTCAGAGGATAAAATAAAGCGATTCCCCCCATTATCCCCCATGAAAAAATATGTAAGAATGAAAAAATAACCGAGGTTAGTAAAATAATCCATATTGGTTTTAACTTTAACTTTATTAAACCAGCCACAAGGGGTAATTGTACTATAATCGTTTCAAATATGGGTGCCAGAAATAAGGTCATTGATATATGTTCAATGACATAAAAATTTTTAAAGGATCCTCCAAGAGTAATCCCAATTAAGGATAGGGCATCAGTTAATAAATAAAACTTAAGCCACTTCTTTAAAATCTCAGAATCAGTGATTTCTGTTTTATATTTCATTCTGAAAATTTATACGATGTACCCCAAATAACACTTTTCAACATGCTATACAAAAGAGTTAAATATATTGGAAAGATTAAAATTAGATGAAATTCTTAGAATTATCATACCTATCAATTTAACATTGAAAAAAATAATTAATCACTGAACTGTATGTAAAAAATTTATACCCATGTGTACATTCCCCGATTATCCAAAAAAATTAAAGCATGAAAAATAAAAACCCACTAACAAATATTTTTAAAATACTGTCAGGCTTTTTAATTATTCTCCTTCCCGTCAATCAATTAATTGGAAACAATTGGCCTGCTTGGCGGGGTGCGGATGCCACCGGTTCAATAACAGGTAAAAATTATCCCAGTGAATTAAACCTTAATAAAAATCTCATCTGGAAATCACCCCTACCCGGAAAAGGTTGTTCCACACCTATTGTTTGGGAAGATTCCATACTGCTTACCTGTCCGGTAAATGGTAAGGATACTGTCCTGTCCTTCTCCATGTCAGGCAGTAAAAAATGGGAGACTGAAATTGGACCAGAACAAAAAGGACGTCATCTGAATGGTTCTGGTAGCAATCCATCTGTTACCACAGACGGAACAAATCTGTATGCCCTCTTCAAAAGTGGCAACCTGGCATGTCTCGACCTTAAAGGAAAAATTCAATGGCAGAAAAATTTATCGAGCTATGGAAAAGATACCCTGTACTGGGATTTTGGAACCTCTCCAATTCTATCCAGCAAGTACCTCATTGTGGGCCTGATGAGAAAGGGAAATTCCTGGCTACTTGCATTTAATCCCCAAGATGGTGAAGTTGTATGGAAGAAGGAAAGAAATTATAAAACCCCTCCGGAATGCGACCATAGTTATGCAACCCCTACCCTCGTTGAGCATAATGGAAAGGAAGCAATCCTTGTCTGGGGTGCTGAACGATTATCCGTACATTCTGCAAAAAATGGTGATATGCATTGGGTATCCAAAGGATTTAATCCAAAGCAAAAAAAGAACTGGGTGGTTGTCGGGTCCCAGGTAGTGGCCGATAATATTGCAATTGTTCCCTACGGACGGGGCACCCATTTGGCTGGTGTACGTATGGGTGGAAAAGGAGATGTTACAAAATCCCATCGAATTTGGACAAGGAATGATACCGGATGCTTTGTCCCCAGTCCCGCTATCGCAAATGGAAAAGTATATATCCTGCGCGATCGTGGGGAAGTTCACTGCATCGATCCAAAAACTGGAAAAAGCGAATGGGAAGATGCATTCCCCCGAGCCAGTTCCAGTTATTATGGATCCCCAACCATTGCCGGAAATATACTCTATGCACCCAGAGAAGATGGGGTCATATTAATTGCCGATATTGCCAAAGGGTTTAAATTTCTTGGCGAATATAATATGGAGGAAAGAGTCATTGCATCCCCCGTCCCAGTAAATAATCAAATTATTATTCGTGGAGAAAAAAACCTTTTTCTCTTTGGTAGTTAAAAATTATTTATCTCCTGCATTTGGAAAATCATAACCAAAAAACGGTTAGAAAATTTCTTGATCAAATAGACCTGTAATCTCCAAAGATTAAGATTAAATATAGGAGATTAAAACAGACAGTATTTTCAGGCTTCTAAATTAATTGGTTCGAGAGAAACCTTATCTCCATTCCTGAAAGATGGGACTGGAATTTATCGACCCCACTAAGTACTGCCAGCTCCCATCATGATTCTTCCAAAAATATGGGTATACACTTTCTTTCGTCCATATCCATCCCATATTTTTCTTCCATAGCCAAAGACCACTTGTTTCTTCAGGATGTACAAATACCCATCCCAGTTTCAGATGATAAATCCATCCATTCTCATATGGACGAAAAGTTCCAAACCAGGGTAATGTTTTCCACCCACCCCCCTGAACCAAAGCATCCGACCACCAATAAGTTTGCGATGCAGGAGTTTCCAGTCTCTTTGGCCCTGACCTGGAATTACCTACCTCATTAGCTGCCACTGCCCGATAGTAATATCGCTTGCCCCCTTCAAGGATTAGGCTGATAGAAAAGTTACCATCCACTAACTTTGCAGTATGGGTTTGAGCGTATCGAAAGAGCATATTATCAGCCAGTTCGAAGGCAACCATAGTTACCGGCATCCCACCAATTGCCAGAATTTCCCCATTGAAGGTATAATTCAGATCATCTCTTCCCTTAACCGATTTAACCTGCGGAATTGGCCGGTAAAAAGTTTCCCAGTCATAAGTCCAGTTGGGGTTGGACGATAAAGCGGCATGGATCTTTTTTCGGTTTGCAAGGGAGAGAGACTCGGCTCCCCCAAACATATTCTCCATGTCGGTAACCGAAGATATGTTCCAGCTTTCGATTGATTGGTTGAATGAAGTAGCACCTTTGAACATACCCGCCATGTTGGTAACCGAAGAAATGTCCCAGTTGCCGATCGGCTGATTAAATGCCGCTGCATCCTTAAGCAAACTCTTCATATTTGTAACATTAGAAACATTCCAGTCCCCAATTGGTTGGTTAAATGTACTTGCTCCGTTGAACATAGCTAACATGTTCTTGACTGAAGAAACACCCCAGTCCCCAATTGCTTGGTTAAATGTACTTGCTCCATTGAACATGCCCGCCATGTTCGTGACTTGAGAAACATCCCAGTCAGCAATCGCTTGATTATAAGCGGTGGCACCGTTGAACAGATTGTGCATAAGAGTAACTGAAGACACATCCCAATCCCCAATTTGTTGATTGAAGGAAGAAGCCCTCCAAAACATATTTCCCATACTGGTTACCGAAGATACATTCCAGTCTCCAATTGGTTGGTTGAATGAAGTGGCACCACCGAACATAAATGCCATGTGGGTAACTTTAGAAACATTCCAATCTTTAATTCCTTGATGGAAAGAACTAGCCCCGTTGAACATTTTGTATGTGCTTACAACATTTGACACATCCCAATTTCCAATCGCTTGATTGAAAGATAAAGCACCCTCAAACATAGAATACATGTGAGTTACATTGCTTACATTCCAATTGCCAATTGGTTGATTAAATGCTTCGGCACCGTTGAACATATTTGCCATAATTGCCACCGACGACACATTCCAGTCACCGACTGGCTGATTGAAAGCAGATGCACTCCTAAACATATTCGCCATATTCGTGACTTTTGATACATCCCAATTTTCGATTGGATGATTAAATGCTGAGGCATCTCTAAACATATTTGCCATATTGGTTACATTACTGACATCCCAACCGGTAATATTCTCATTGAAATCTGTTCGGTCTTTGAAGGCATTAGCCATGCTTGTTACACCACTTACATTCCAGTCCTTGATGTGTCCATAAGTTGAGATCGCTGATGCCTGATCCGAAAACCACAAGTCAACCGCAGTTTGGAAATTTGAATTACTTAATGTAGCTCCCTGTGCAGATAGATTGACCTGACCAATTAAACCACCAAAAAGAAATAAGCATACTGTTTTATATAAAACAACGGGCATGTTTGTAATAAACTTATTCATCAAATCCAGAACATTATAAGTCATCTAAATAAACACTAGCTACACAGATTGTAAAATTGGCAACTGTATTATCAGCATCCTCATCCACAAAGAAATAATTTTTACTCAACCTGAATCATTTAATTTTATAACTTTAATAATATTCTCGGGAAGAAAAGAAATTAACGAACTAGAAACTTCTAAATTCTTAGCTAATCCTCGTAGCTTGACTAGGGTGTTCGTAAATGATTGGGTAGGGAATGAAACATTTTTCGACTTTTCTTGCCATTCTCCTTCTAATTACGAGTTGCGGGAATAATGAAGAGACCCAAATTCAGGTTGGAAAAGATGTATCTGAAGTAACTACAGTCCCAAAATTATTTTGGAGACCTACACCGTTCGAGAAAAAACTAAAAGGGGCAGTAATTGTGGCTTCATTAAAAGGAAATGTGAGAGTGATCAATTTATTTGAATCAAATGAATCGGATAAAAATAATGCTAAACCGACAACTTTGAAAGCAGGAGAAATTGTCTTACAAGGATCGACCATTGTAAGTGGTAAAAATTCAGAGGTTGATCTTTTGTTCACAAATGGAACGTCTGCCAAAATTGGATCAAATTCAAAACTTACAATTAGTGCAATTTGGCAAAAAGATTTTCAGGAATCAAAAAGAAAAGTAGCTGACATAAATGAAGAAACGAGTCCGACAAGAATTGATTTAGATTTAAATATCGGAGATTTGATTGTTGATGTGAAAAAGTTGAAGAAGGAATCTTCTTTTCGAGTCAAGTCGCCACTTGGAGTTGCCGGGATTCGAGGAACACAATTCAGAATTTTTAGCGAAAATGAAAAAGTTGAGCTGTCTGTCCTAAAAGGTGAGGTATCTTTTTGGGATCAAAAAAATGAGGAAAATAAAATTACAAATTCAGAAAAGCTTGTTATAGAATCGGATATTGAACCCATTCTCAAACCACTTAACCCAAAAGAAAAACAAACAATTCAAAGAAAAATAACATCAGTAAAAAAATCGATTGAAACTTATGATTTATCTAATCTGGCTGATAAATTGGGAACAAAAGCAACGAGAACCCAACCCGTTAAGGAAATCAAACAGACATTGGAAAAAATCAAAGAACAAAACCTAAAAGATAAGAAAAAATTAAACACTGAAATTACTTCTTTAAAGAATGAATTAAAAAAGGAAAAAGAACTGATAAAAAAATATAAAGAGGCTGCTGAAACACAAATTACAGTTTTAAAAAACAATATTGAGCAGCTTGAAAAGCAAAAGCAAGAAATACAGAAAAGACATGAAGCTGAAATAGGGGGATTTATGGATAATTATAATGCAAAACTTCAGAGTATACGCAGAGAAGTGATAAGGGCTGATGCAGCAGGTTACAAACGAGGTATTGATGAGATGTTGGCAAGACAGCAAGGTGGCTTTCGAAAACAATAGTATATTTGCTCGCAAATTACAGAGCTACAGCGGAATAAAAATATTTCAGTATTCACCTTCGCATGTAGATGTACACATGCAAACCTTGAAACCATTGAATTGTAGTAAAAATGGAGGCGCGGGCCGGAATCGAACCGGCGAATAGAGGATTTGCAGTCCCCGGCCTTACCACTTGGCTACCGCGCCATATTAAATAGCCTTTGTTAAGTATTGACTTTAACCCCCTCGAGCAAGCAAAAAGCTTACTGCACTTTTCTGTTTATGAGATTTTATATTACTTTTAGCTTTTTTCTTTTCATCCTTAGCTTTGTATTTGGGCAAAGTCGACCGAATGTCATTATTGTTATGGCGGATGATATGGGATGGTCAGACATTGGTTGCTATGGAAGCGAAATTGAAACCCCAAATCTTGACCGCTTGGCCAAGAACGGATTAAGATTAACACAGTTTTACAACACAGGGCGCTGTTGCCCAACGCGTGCAAGTTTACTGACTGGAACATATCCACATCAGGCAGGTATCGGCCATATGATGAACGATACAGGATTGCCGGGATATAAAGGAGATTTGGGCAGCAATGTAAGAACGATTGCAGAAGTTTTAAGCCCGTCTAAATATTCCACTTATTTATCCGGTAAGTGGCATGTCACTCCAAAGATTCAGCCAGGTTCATCTCAGCATAACTGGCCAAGGCAGCGTGGGTTTGATCGTTTCTATGGAACTATTCATGGTGCTGGTAGTTTCTTCGACCCCAATTCCCTAACCCGTGGTAATACCCTGATTTCCCCCTATGCAGATAAGGAGTACGAACCGGAAGTATTCTACTACACAGATGCAATTAATGATCATGCAACCCGATTCATTAATGAACACGATAATAAAGATCCATTTTTTCTGTATGTTGCACACACCGCCCCCCACTGGCCGATGCATGCCCTGCCCGAGGATATAGAAAAGTACAAAGGGCGATATGACAGTGGATGGGAAAAGGTCCGCGAAGCACGATATAAAAAACAGATTGAAATGGGCATCATTGATCCAAAATGGAAAATGTCCCCAAGAGATGCGGAGACTTGGCTGGATGCAAAAAATAAGGAATGGGACATTCGAAATATGGAAGTATATGCCGCTATGGTTGATCGTTTGGACCAGGGCCTTGGGCGTATAATTGACGCTTTGAAAAATAGAAATATTTTCGATAACACATTAATTATTTTTATCGCTGATAATGGCGGATGTGCAGAGGGTATGGGAAGAAAGGAAGGCATCCAGTACAAAGATCAGGATCCGGATGTTTTGAAGCCAATGAAAGCAACCGATTTACAATTTGACATGATTCCTAAACGGACCCGGGATGGAGTGGTTATGAAACAGGGAACCGAGGTAATGACGGGCGGAGCTGACACCTACCACGGATATGGGAAAGCATGGGCAAATGTAAGTAATACACCCTTTCGCCAATATAAACACTGGGTGCATGAGGGGGGAATCAGCACACCTCTGGTTGCTCATTGGCCAAATGGAATTGCACCAAAGCTAAGGGGTAAATTTGAGCACCAACCAGCTCACCTGATTGATCTCATGGCCACCTGTGTTGATCTGGCTAAAGCAGATTATCCCCGAACAGCTAATGGCATAGAGATTATCCCCATGCAGGGAGTTTCCTTAAAACCAATTTTTTCCGGTAAAAAGCTGGGGCGAAAAAAACCAATTTTTTGGGAACATGAAGGAAATCGTGCAATCCGAATTGGAAAATGGAAACTTGTGGCAAAGGGTGCCAATGGACCATGGGAACTTTACGATCTGGATGAAGATCGCTCAGAGTTAAATGATTTAAGTAAAAAACATTCTGACCGGGCAAAAGATATGGCAGATAAATGGGAGGCATGGGCGATTGAAGCTCTGGCTAAGCCATGGCCATGGAACAAAAAAAGTAAGCTTAGTAAAAAGAAAGTTTTTACTCTGAAACCGGATGCGAACCTGCCCATGGGTGTTGCGCCTATGATTGCAAAGAAAGCGTTCGAGGTGGAAGTTCAGATTGAAAAGCAGGGCAATGGAATCCTAGTCGCACAGGGTGGAGATGCTCATGGATGGGGTCTTACCATTGAGGATGGAGTTTTGAATTTCTTTATCCGCTTAAATGGAAAAATGGAAAGAGTAAAAGCCGACCAAAAACTGGCAAATAAAGATTTAAAGTTATCCGCAAAACTGAATTCTTCCGGTGATGTTATTTTTCATGCCGGGAATCGAATAATCGGAAAAGGTAAAATAAGTAGTCTTGTAAAACAGATGCCCCTTGACGGTTTACAGGTTGGCAAGGACGAAAGTGGGTTAGTCGGTGATTACAACAATACATTTGCTTTTGATGGGAAAATCAAACGGGTAAAAATCAAGATCAATTAAAGTTTCCATGTCCTTTATTCACGACAATTTCCTTTTATCAAATGATCAGGCGGTCAGGCTCTTTCATGAATATGCCAAAGATGAGCCGATCTTAGATTTCCACAACCATCTACCACCCAGCGAGATTGCCAAGGACCGGAGATTTAACAACCTGGCTGAAATTTGGTTGGAAGGTGATCACTACAAATGGCGGGCCTTACGGGCAAATGGAATACCTGAGGAACTTGTTACCGGTAATGGAGATCCCAAGAAAAAATATTTAGCATGGGCGGAAACAATCCCACATACCCTCGGAAATCCACTCTATCATTGGACACATCTGGAGCTTAAAAGATGTTTTGATATTGATCTTTTACTTTCCAAGGAAACTGCAGAAGAAATTTGGGAACGGGCAAATGAGAAACTTTCCGGAAAAAATTTCTCAGCTTGTGGAATGCTTGAACAATTTAAAGTCAAAGCACTCTGCACCACGGATGACCCGGCGGATGAACTGCCCCACCATGAAAAGATTAAAAATGATTCTTTGGCGTGTAAGGTCTACCCAACCTTTCGCCCCGATCAATCCTGGGGAATAGACCATGCAAGTAATTTCACCAAATGGATAGAAAAGCTCGAAAATACATCGGGGTTGGAAATTTCCAATTTCAGCGAGTTCCTAAACTCGCTGACTAAAAGGCTGGAAGATTTCCACGAACTTGGAAGCCGTCTTTCTGATCATAGTTTTCCATACTTTTATGCTACTTTTCCAAATGAGCAGGAAGCAAGTGATTTATTTGACCAGACAATGAATGGTAAAAATGCCACACAGGTTGAGAAAGAAAAATTTGGTTCTTTCATCATGCTTTTTCTTGCCCGTTGGTATGCATCAAAAAATTGGTCCATGCAAATACACCTGGGCCCGCTTCGAAACAACTCATCCCGTCTATTGAGAGAATTTGGACCCGATGCTGGAACAGATTCCATTGGTGACTGGAGTCAGGCAGAAAAAATGTCCGCATTTCTTAATCATTTGGATAATGAGAATGCACTGCCAAAAACCATTGTTTATAACAACAACCCAGCAGACAATTTTGTTATCTCAACCATGCTTGGAAATTTTCAGCGGGATATTCCTGGTAAAATGCAGTTTGGATCCGGTTGGTGGCATCTTGATCAAAAAGATGGGATGGAAGAACAAATCAAAACGCTTGCTAACACTGGCTTGCTTTCCCGCTTTATTGGAATGTTGACCGATTCACGTTCCTTCCTGTCCTTCCCAAGACATGAATATTTTCGAAGGATTCTGTGTAATTTACTTGGTAATTGGATGGAAGATGGGTTTCTTCCAAACGAACTGGAAATGGTTGGTGATTTAACTCGCCGGATCTGCTATCAAAACGCATATAATTTTCTTGGATTGGAAAAATAATTAAATTTTTTGAAACTTTTTCAACTTTCTAACCGTTTCATAGATCGTATTAACCTTAAACCCATTAAATTATGAAATTATTACTAACATTTGTTTCTTTGATATTCTTAACGATTGGTCTTGTTGCTAAGCCAGAAAAAAAAGGTAAGGGCGATCGTCCAGCCAGACCATCTAAGGAGGAGATAATAAAAAAATTTGATAAGGATGGTGATGGCAAACTCAGTGAAGAAGAAAAAGCAGAAATCCGTAAGTCGATGGCCAACCGTAAACCTCCTGCTCACATAATTGAAAAATTTGATAAAGACGGAGACGGTAAACTTAGCGAAGAAGAGAGAGCAGAAATTCGCAAGGAAATGATGGCTAAATTTGATAAAGATGGGGATGGAAAACTCAATCCTGAGGAGCGCAAGGCTGCAATGCAGGCCCGATCCAAAGGATCTTCAACTAAAGGAAAAGAAGGGGAAGGGAAAGGGAAAGGCAAAAAAGGTGAAGGGAAGAAAAAAGAAGGTAAAAAGAAAGAATCCTAGAGCTTACCTTACTATTTCGAAAGCGAACCCATTGATTTGGGTTCGCTTTTTTATTGGATAGAAGAACGAAAACTCTTCACCCCATAGAAATCTTTGTTTATAAAAGGAAACTATGCCAGACGAACTAAACCAAGTAATTGAAGATTTAGCCAAGCGTGCACGCAACGCATCTCTTTCCCTGGCATCTGCCAGCACAGTTGATAAGAACAAAGCACTGCACCATATTGCCGAAGCTCTTGAGTCTAATCGTAAAATCCTCTCCGAGGAAAACCAAAAAGACCTCGATGCAGCAAAGGACAACGGCTTAAGCGACGCAATGATTGATCGTTTACGACTCACCCATGAAAGAATTGATGGTATGGCGAAAGGGCTTCGCCAACTCATAGATCTGCCAGACCCAGTGGGAGCATTAATCGAAGAAAAAGAACGCCCCAATGGATTAAAGATTAGAAAAGTCCGGGTACCAATCGGCGTAATTGGGATTATCTATGAGTCCAGGCCCAATGTTACGATTGACTGTGCCGGACTGTGCCTAAAATCGGGAAATGCATCCATCCTTCGTGGGGGAAAAGAAGCAATTCACTCAAATACTGCCCTTGCTAACATTATTAAGGAAGCACTGCAAACTTCGAACCTACCCATTGATTCGGTGCAACTCGTTCCCACGGTCGACCGCGAAGCACTCAACCACCTGCTTACTCTCGACCAATACATTCATTGCATCATTCCACGAGGAGGAGAAGGACTGATCGAATTTGTGGCACAGAACAGTAGGATCCCAGTAATCAAGCACTATAAGGGAGTTTGTAACTTATTTGTCGAAGAAGAAGCCGACCTTGCTAATGCAGTGAAAATTGCAGTTTCCTCAAAATGCGGCCGCCCAGGGGTTTGCAATGCGATTGAAAATTTAATCGTCAGTGAAAAAATTGCCGAGGAATTCCTCCCCCTCTGCGCCAAGGAGTTAATTGCAAAAGGATGTGAGCTGAAAGTCGATGAAAAAGCTGGGAATATTCTGAGCGATTTTTCCACCCACCCCGCGAATGAAAGTGATTTTGCTGAGGAATTTCTTGACCTCAAACTCGCGATTAAGGTTGTTGATTCAGTCGACAAAGCCATTTCCTTCATCAACCAATTTGGTAGCGGGCACAGTGAATCTATTCTCACTCAAAACAAATCGAAAGCCGATCAATTCCTTAAGGAAGTTGATGCCTCATCGGTTTATTGGAATGCCAGCACCCGGTTCACCGATGGGTTTGAATTCGGACTGGGAGCAGAAATAGGAATCTCCACCGATCGATTGCATGCACGGGGACCAATGGGCTTGGAAGAACTATGCACCTATAAATTTAATGTTATTGGAAACGGTCAGTGGAAATAATCCCATTTCCGCCCCTACCCGTTCTTAGTAAGCAATCGTAATGTCTGATTTTCTCATCACCGGGGGCACTCTTATAAATGAGAATGCAAGGACACAGGATGATTTATTAATCCGCAAGGGAAGAATTGAGTCAATCGGTCCTAATCTTTCGGCACCCCCGAACGCAAAAGTAATAGATGCTTCGGGAATGCTCATCCTTCCTGGACTAATTGATGATCAGGTGCATTTTCGGGAACCGGGACTTACCCACAAGGCATGCATTCATACTGAATCCAAAGCAGCTGTTGCAGGTGGGGTTACCACTTTTTTTGAAATGCCGAATGTTTCTCCCCCTACCCTAAGCATGGACCGGATTGAGGAAAAGTGTGCCATCGCAAAACAGGACTCCCTCGCAAATTATGCATTTTTTCTTGGAGCCAGTAATGAAAATCTTGAAAATGTAAAATCAGCTGACCCTTCAAAGATTGCCGGGGTAAAAGTATTTATGGGTTCCTCCACAGGGAATATGTTAGTGGATGAAGAAACTGTGCTCGAGGGGATTTTTCGAAATGCTCCCACCATTATTGCCACGCATTGTGAGGACACACCCACCATATTGGCAAATGAGGAACTTGCCCGGCAAAAATTCGGTGAAGAAGTACCCTTTTCCGAACACGGAAATATTCGATCCCGCGAAGCCTGCCTTAAATCATCCACTATGGCGGTGGAACTGGCCAAACGAGAAAATGCAAAATTGCATGTTCTTCACATTACCACTGAGGAAGAGCTGAGGCTTTTTGAACGTGGGCACGACCGTATTACTGCAGAAGCCTGTGTCCATCATCTTTGGTTTGAGGATCTGAGTTACTCCACTCTTGGCTCCTTAATCAAGTGCAATCCGGCAATCAAAAAAGCAAGTGACCGGGATGCGATTCGCAAAGCTGTGGCAGATGGAAGAATTTCAATTTTGGCCACTGATCATGCACCACACACATGGGCTGAAAAACAGGGCACATACTTTAATGCACCATCCGGACTTCCTTTAATTCAGCACACACTGCTCCTAATGCTTGAAATGTGTGAACAGGAATGCTTCACGCTCGAGACGATTGTCGAACGAGCCTGCCATGCACCTGCCCGTTTATTTCAGGTCGAAGAAAGAGGATATTTACGCGAAGGGTACTGGGCTGACATTGTTATTGTTGATCCGACCAAGCACACATCGGTCGAAAAAACCAAGCTTTTCAGCAAGTGTCAATGGTCCCCGTTTCCACATATGACATTCACCAACTCGATTGATTCTACTTTCGTGTCTGGTGAAATAGCTTACCAGAATAGGACATTACACCCTACCTGCCGAGGCAAACGGGTAAAATTCAGTGACCAAAGAAGGTAACTTGGAAAAAAAACCAAACAAGAATTGAAGAGTTAACCACCCTCTCTGCAGTTTAACTTCATTCCTTTTTTACAATTTGGTAACCGGAGGGGACAGAGGTTGCCAAATATTATTCATTTATAATCTCGTTTAGGTTTACCTTAACCTGACTGAAATAAATTTGATTGGACACAAACTCTAAAACACACCGAAAGAACAAAAAAAATTGGTGGCGACTGTGGCATTAAAACAGTCACTGCTTCAAAAGATCAGCCTATTGCTGTTATAAACTTATTATATCATTCGAATTTACCGATTTATAATAAGAGAAAAAAATTAAATTTAAACTTGCATACTTATTTAAATATGTATTTAGTGTATTTATATTTATTAAACAAATCATCCTATGAAAAAAATATATCTATCTATACTGCTCTGCATAACCTTCATCGGTCTCTTATTTTTCCGCCCTGGAAATGTACAGCACGGAGTGCATGAAATCCCTCAGGGTGAAATTCAGGAAAAAAGATCAACTGAAGCTAAGAGTAAAAACGAAAAGCAAGAATCAATGGCTCATTCCGTTTTGCCAAAAATTCCGGAAACAGAAAAAAAGGTGACGGACAGCACAGAGCCTAAAATCTCACAAAGAGTTACAGGGACTGAGAGTTTACTAAATTCGCTGCAAGGAATTATTCAGGATGATGTCTACAGTGTTGAGGAAACAATTATTAATACTGAAAATACGATAAGTAAATTAGAGACAAGGGTTTCACTTGTAGAAACATCATTTAAATATCCAATGTTAATTGTTGAGGAAAAAGGCAAATTCTTTGGAACCAATAATGAAACTGTCACATCTAGTCTCGTTCAAGTAGCTACACATTTTATCGTACATGCAACACCAGGGGTTAAAAAAGACGAATTAGAAATAAAACTTCAGTCAATGGGGTTTAAACTAAAGGATTCTATTTCAAATGGAACATATATCGTAGCTCTCCAAGACAAACCCACAATTGAAACTCACTTCACACAAAAGGCTGCTCTTGAGCAGCTAAACAATTTAGTCGACGGGGTTGAATCTGATTATGTCCTGTCGATTGTTAAAACTCCAAATGACTCCCGGTTCCTTGAGCTTTGGGGTTTGAATAACAACGGACAAACTGGAGGAGCAAATGATAAAGATATTGATGGTACAGAAGCATGGGAGAAAACCACCGGAAGCAAGGATGTGCTTGTTGGTGTAATTGACACGGGCGTTGATCGCAATCACCCTGATTTAAAAAATAACATGTGGACAAACCCCAATGAAATCGCAGGAAACGGGTTGGATGATGACAATAACGGATATATTGATGATGTACACGGCTGGGATTTTGCCAACAATGACAATGACCCCTTTGATGATAACTCTCACGGCACTCATTGTGCCGGAACGATTGGCGGAGTTGGAAATAACGGCACCGGAGTCACCGGAGTCTGTTGGGATGTCTCCATGGTTGGATTAAAATTTTTAAACAGTTATGGAAGTGGAGCGTTATCCGATGCGGTAAAAGCAATTTCTTACGCAACAAAAATCAATGTCGATCTCACCTCAAATTCATGGGGTGGCGGAGGTTTCTCACGCTCAATGAAAAATGCTATTGATGAGGCACTCGAAAAAGGAATCGGTTTCATTGCCGCAGCAGGAAACCACGCTGCTAACAACGATAAATCTCCAAGTTACCCTTCTTCCTACACAACTGAAAATATTATTTCAGTCGGTGCTCATGATCATAATGGTGAAATTGCATATTTTTCATGTTACGGAAAAAGCAGTGTTGATTTATTTGCACCAGGCGTTCGGATTCTCAGCACAGTACCCGGGAACAAATACGCCAGCTTTCAGGGCACATCAATGGCTACACCTCATGTGTCTGGTGCTTATGCATTAATCCTTGCCGCAAATTCAAAATGGAAGTCAACACAGGTCAAATTGGCTTTAATGGAGGGTACAGACAAAGAGAACCTAATGGAAAATAAATGCGCTACGGGAGGAAGACTCAATATCAATATGGCTCTCTCAG
>JABGWZ010000234.1 GCA_018675995.1 Opitutia bacterium
AGTAATTTGGCTGATCGGATTGAAATCGAAGAGAGGTCCTAATTTGCTCGTCATTCACAACCTGATACTTCTGTAATGGCACGCGATTTTAAAAGACCCAATAAGTTGGCTGTTATTTCGGACCTCAATGTCACCCCATTAATCGATTTGGCTTTCTCTCTTTTAATTATCTTTATGATTACCACCCCAGTCATAGAACAATACAACCGTATCGACTTACCGACACAGGAATTAAGTAGTGCCCAGAAACCGCCTGAGGTGGAGGATAAATTCATAACCATAGATTCTAAAGGTGATTATAATTGGGGGAAAGACCCCGTTTCCAAGCCTGAGCTTGAATTATTGCTAGATGAGGTTATGAGCGTTGAGGGGGAGCAACCAGTAATCCATTTGCGAGGAGACCGAAATTTGCCCTATCAAAAAATTGTTGATGTTATAAATATGCTGAAGGAACGGGATCTCACAAAATTGAGTTTGGATACCCGCACAGGGTAAGGTAATTCATTAAACATGAATTCTGATGAAGCTAAGTTGATTGCCTTGCGTATTTTGCAAGAAAATTTGCCTTCCTTGGTCAGCGTTGATGAAAATGCATTGGCAAAAGCTTCCTTTGATGGACTTAAGGTAGCTTTTACTCCTTCAGCCGTTATTCGCCCTAAGGAAGCCCCACAAATTGGCGAGGTATTAAAATTGGCGAATGAGTTTAAAATTCCGGTTACCACAAAGGGTGCGGGATCTTCCTTAACTGGTGGAGCAACACCTCTTAAGGGTGGGTGGGTACTTGATTTATCGTGCTTAAATACTATCGATGTTGATGCTGACAATATGCTTGTTCGATGTGGACCAGGTGCGGTCATCGGAGATATACAGCAGGAAGTTGGCGAGTACGGGCTTTTCTACCCACCTGATCCTTCATCTAAAGACTTTTGTACGATTGGAGGTAATATTGCATGTAATGCAGGTGGTTTAAGATGTGTAAAATATGGAGTTACAAGAGACTATGTTCTTTGCCTTTCCGGTTATCTTCCTACTGGAGAGCATGTGCAGTGGGGAAGAGAAACCCGAAAGTTTGCTACTGGGTATAATATTCGGGATTTATGGATAGGGAGCGAGGGTACACTCGGAGTAGTAAGTGAGGCAGTTTTACGATTAATCGCTAAACCGGCTACTCAAAAAACATTCCTTGCCGCTTTTCAAACGGATCGAGAAGCTCTGCGTGCGCCAATAGAACTGTCAAGGCTAGGGATTCGTCCATCTATTCTTGAGTTCCTTGATCAGTGGACTGTCAAAAGTGTTCAGTCTTTCACTGGAAAAGAAGTTTTTCCAGGGATCTCACCTCATCCGGTTTTATTGATTGAATTGGATGGTGATCCTGATCTGATTGATAAGGAATCTATTATTTTAGAAAATTGGTTAAAGGAAGCTGCAATTTGTTCAAAAACCGCTGACTCTCTTAAAGAGTCAGAAGAATTGTGGGTGGTCAGACGAAAGGCGTCCCCGGCAATGAAAAAGATGGCAAATACAAAATTGAACGAAGATGTGGTTGTCCCGCTTGGAAAGCAAATAAATTTGGTTGAGTGCGTGAACAGTTTGAGAGAAGAATTTAATTTAAAAATCGGTGTATTTGGTCACTGTGGGGATGGAAACTTGCATGTAAATTTCATGTACAACTCTGATGATGTTGATGAAACATCCCGAGCAGTTGAAGCCCTTAAACTTTTGATGAGCAAAGTTAATGAACTGGGTGGGGCAATCAGTGGAGAACATGGAATCGGATTGGCGAAAACCCCTTTTATTCAAATGCAATTTAACACAGCCGAGTGGGAAACGATGACTTCTATTAAGAAAACCTTGGACCCTAACGGTATACTTAACCCCGGGAAAATTTTTGACATTTTTAATCCTTGGGATCAGAAAAAGGTAGAGTCAATTTTACCTTGGGAATATTCCCACGATGAACCAAAACCTGTAGAAACATGAAATTCAAATCCTTATTCCTATTTTTCATATTTTTGTCATCATACCTAAATGGACAAACACTTCATCCCTGGACAGATTTACAAGGGCGAACCTTGCAGGCTGAATATGTCAAGTCAGACGGCATAACAGTAACAATCAATTGGAATGGTAAAGTTATACCTATTCCGCTAGCTACACTTTCGGTTGAATCCAGGGCTTTAGCCCAAAAACTATCCACTCCAACACCACCATCAACTCCAACCAATCCATTTGATACGATTGCACCTAAACCCAATGCATCTAAGTTGCACCCATGGACTGATCTGCAAGGGAGAACATTGGAAGCCGTATTTCTTAAAATGGATTCTTATTCAGTTACCGTTAATTGGGAGGGTAAAGAAGTTCCTCTTCCGCTTGCTAATTTAAGCCCGACTTCTCAGGCACTCGCAAGGAGTCTTGCAGGTGCATCGACCCATGTTGGGAAGGTTGCAGTCGATTCTGTTGCTCCAAAAAAGACTGTAGTTGCTTCCGCACCCCGAGCGGTTGGCGGATTATCTTTGGATTCGGAGTATGATTGGCAGAATACCGCAGGCAGTGTCTTAAAGGCAAAGTTTATCTCTTTGGAAGGCGATACATTGAATTTATCAATGTACGGAGGGAGGTCAGAGCAAAGCATTCCACTTGGCAAAATGGCAAAGGAATCGCAGGATTTAGCGAGAAAGTTACAGGCTTTATTGACTAAGCAAGCAAAAAGACTGAAGAATTTTTCAATCAAAAGGAAAAGCATGAAGGTACCGACTTTGAATGAATCCGATCTTGAAAAATACCACGGTTGGGAAAATTCAGATGGAAACCAAATACAGGCAGTGTTTGTAGCAGCAAACGATACTGGTGTAACCCTTCTTATGCAAAATAATCCGAATCGCCCCTATGAATTAAATTGGGAGAAGTTAAGTCCTAATTCACAGGCTCTTGGTGAAGGATTGAGGAGGTTGAAGGAACGATTGGCTCCAGCAACGCCCAAAATTCTACCTGCTTTGGGAGGTACTTTGCCAAGGTACGGAAATGGGAAGTGGAACGGGTATAATACTGTACTTGAAAGTGCTGTCTATGATGTTGCGCTTCACAGCAATGGCAATACCGTGAGAATTTGGTTGAAAAATGAAGCACAGGTCGGAGGTTCTGCCCTTGGTGAAAGAGCGAAAAGGGTTCCATTAAGTGTGAATTTCCGTGCATACTATTACTTGAACCCAGGTGAAAGGAATCGACAATGGAAGCACCGAAAAATAGTTTCATATGATTCCCCTCCGGAAGTCTCTATGGATAGGGAGCTCACGAAGATTTCAGGTGCTTTTGACAATGGTTCGACCTTTGAGTATAATATGCAGATTACACACAGGGGGTTAAGTTTTTGGGGCGAAATTGATGAGGCAAAAGCGAGTGAGTATCCAACAATTTTCAGTATTGCACTTTACTCACCGAACTTCATCCCAGATGTGGGCAATAAATCAATGGCTGAAATTAAACCTTTGGTAGGTGACGGGACCCTCTATATTGACCCAATTGAGGCAAAGCGAACTAAAATATCCATGTTAGAGAAATGGACCGATGTATTGAGTAAGTTAAGTGGAAATACTTGGAATCCGATCAAGTCTGCTGAGTTAGCGGGCTTTCCTTTCGGGTCGCACAAAATTAAGGTTATGCCCGCAAGTCTAAGTGGAATGGTTTTTCGATGGGGAAAAGGTTACAGTGGGACATTTCCATTTCAAGGAATTCATCTTGTTCACCGAACAGAAGATTCCAATGAAGCTGCAAGTTCTAAAACCCCCGGTGAATTTAAAAAAAGACTGGAAGTGCCCAAAAGCAAAAGGCTAAATGTCAACATTATCCGGGGGCGAGGATAGTTTGAGGTTTTTTTTAATTTTAGTCTTCCTCGGTCATTTATCACTTAAAAGTAGTGAAGTCGTTAGGGTTGCAAGCTTTAACCTGCAGAACTATTTATCATGTGAACGCATTGTAGATGGTAAATGGCGCCCTGATTATCCAAAACCTGAAGTTGAAAAAAAAGCGGTTCGGTTTAGCATAAGAACAGTTAACCCGGACATTCTCGCCCTTCAAGAGATAGGAGATTATCGTTACTTTTTGGAATTATGGACTGACTTGAATAGCACAGGTGGTCCGTATTACAAGCATGCCGTTTGGATGCCAACCGAGGAGGATGATGAGGTTCGCCATCTCGCATACTTTAGTAAGTTTGAACCTGTTTCGGTAAAAAAACACACCAATATTAGTTTCAAGTATTTTAATGGGTTGGAGAAATCAGGTCGTGGATTACTTGAGGTTAGTTTTAACCTGAATGACGCAAAATTCACACTTTTTAATTTACATTTGAAAAGTATGTGGACTGAAAGAAGTGATGACCCTCTAGCCAAAATCAGGAGAGAGAAAGAAGCCCGATCAATGAGAGATTTAATTCGAGAGAAGTTCCCACCGGGGTCAAACCCAAGATATTTAGTTTTAGGCGACTTCAATGATCATAAAAACTCTGCTCCATTAAGCCGCTTTCTTTCAGTAAACAAAACAATTTTAACTAATGTTGTGCCCTGTGTTGATTCGCGAGGACATAAGTGGACGCACTACTTTAAAAAACAGGATAGCTATTCGAGAATAGATTACCTTCTCACAAGTCCGGCAATGTTCAGTCGGTTTGTACCTAATTCGGGGTGGATCATGGATGATAAGAGAAGTGATATAGCATCCGACCACCGTTTGATATACGCAGATTTTACTTTTTAATTTGTTTAATACAGGTGCAGGTCAGTTCTGGTCGCACCCTTTCTGCATGAACCTGTGCTTTCACAAATTATAGTCTCTTTTACATTAGCTTACAGTGCTAGTTCTTGGATATAGCAAAGTATCATTAATAACATTTATACACTCGGTTAAGGGTATAAAAATTAGTCGCTGTCCATACTCCATAAATTATTTTTTTCAATTAGGTTGCATACGCATTCTGGTAAACTATTTTTCCACCCGTTACTCCGATTAACCACTAATTTAAATACATCTCTTGAAAATAAGTTCATATTTTCACGGTCGCAGTTGTTAATGTTCTCTAAAAAATCATTTTCTCGAATGTACTTATAAAGATTGCGTAAATTTCTAGCGACGAGAAGGTTGTCAATTGTCACTAAGTCATCATCATCTGTGGCAGTCTCAAAGTTATCTCCTAGTTTCATTTGTTCACGATAACGTTGGAAGTTTTTTAATTCGATCGGGTAGGCATAGATTTTAACATTATCTTTAAAAAGCTTTCCGAACGCCTCAAGTATTCCACCTTCAAGGTTTGTATAATAATCTTCTTTGAAAATATCGGCCAAATTATTAAGACCAAGAACCAGCCCAATTGGTTTTTTTACATATCTCCTCAGATAAGCGGAAAGTTTGAAGTACTCCAAGTAATTTGATACTAAAACGCTGTATCCACAGGAGTTGATAACTTCAATGCGAGCGATGAAATCATTATAGTCAATATCACCCTCTTTGATAAGACTGCGAAGGGTAAGCTCCATAAATGTTTCTATATCTGACTCTTCCAAATCGTCTCTTTCGGTAAACTGTGCTTTTGCTTTTTCAAGCATATCAAGATTCACTTTTGTTACAGGGCGGAAGCTTCCCCGTTCAATTAAACAAGCTTTCTTGTAAAGAACCTCAGATGGTTGAACCACATGCCCAAGGTTGTTAAACATGACCGCATTTGTTAAACCTTGCTCTGCCAATTTCAGGCATAGCACCCGATTATCAACTGATTCAAAGTTCGGGCCATTAAATTCAATCATATCGACTTCAATTCGTTCATTACCCAAATTATCAGGGAGGCTTGCTATAAAGGCATCGGGGTCTGTATTTAGGTGCATGGCTCCGTATACAAGATTTGCTCCTAAAATCCCGATCGCTTCCTGCTGTAATTGATTATCGGAATCAAGCATCCGGACATGTAAAATGATATCATGATGAGGAGTTTGAGGGGAAATCTGAAAGCGCATCCCCATCCAACCGTGGCATTCATTGGTTTTACTGTAATTCAACGCGGATACTGTATTTGAAAATGCAAAGAAAGTCGTTTCATGCCCTCTTGTTTTGGATAGGCGCTTGTCGAGGAGATCATATTCGTGAGCCATCATCTGGACTAACCTTTTCCTCGAAACATATCTTCCAGCTTCACCATATATGGCATCACTGAATTTCATATCGTAAGCGGAGATTGTTTTAGCAACTGTGCCTGCAGCTCCCCCAGCTTGGAAAAAGTGCCTTGCCACCTCCTGTCCTGCTCCAATTTCGGCAAAAGTACCGTACTTGGAGGAGTCTAAATTTATGCACAAGGCTTTTCTTTCAACAGATAGGTTTTGCTCAGTCATAAGATTGAATAAATGCTTTCTTTTTAATGACTGGCAAAGTTTTTCTTCGACCTTCTGCAAAAAGAGGTGTTTTCTGATCGATAAAATATATGAAAAATTTCTTCAAAGATGTTTTTAAAAGATTAGCGGTTTCCATCGTATCCACTTTTCTGCTTGTACTAATTTCAATCTTTTTATTTCAGTCAATTGTATCATCATTTATTGAAGAAAAAGAGAAAGCACCCACTGAAGGCTCTTTTCTGGTGCTCGATCTTTCGATGAATTTAACGGATCGCCCTAGTGGTTTTACGATTGAAGACCTTACCCGCGAAGCCTTGACTGATGAAAAGAAACCTCCTCAGTTTCATTTAAGTGAAGTAGTCCAGGCAATAGAAAAAGCAGCGGATGATTCGATGATAACAGGGATTTTGGTTAAGGGTGGCTTTATGCCCAGTGGGTATGGTTGTGGTTACAGTGCCGTGCAGGAACTGGTTGATTCATTGGTTTCTTTTAGGTTGTCGGGGAAGTCCATAATTGGGTTTTGTTCGAACCCAACTCAACTAGATTATCTGGTTTATTCCGTTTGTGATGAATTACACATGAACCCAAGTGGGGTTTTTGTGCTTAAAGGACTAGCTAGTGAACAACTTTTCTTAGCTGAAGCATTTAAAAAGTATGGTGTTGGTGTACAGGTTGTACGAGTAGGTGATTTCAAAGGTGCGGTTGAGCCCTTTACCTCAAATTCTTTCAGTGAGGAAAATCGTTTACAAATCAACCGTCTATTGGATTTGAGATGGAAACACTATATGTCCACAGTTTCTAAAAATCGTGGGGTGGAAATTGAAAATCTTTCTGATCTAATAAATGAGGGGTTTATGTTTACACCTGAACGATGCGAGGAGACTGGATTGGTTGATCAAATATCCGATTGGGGTGCGGTTCTGGATAGATTATCAAACTTAGGTGTTTTGGACGATAACACAGAT
Source organism: Opitutia bacterium (assembly GCA_018675995.1). Lineage (GTDB taxonomy): Bacteria > Verrucomicrobiota > Verrucomicrobiia > Opitutales > Seribacteraceae > Seribacter. The sequence continues at coordinate 7,343 of JABGWZ010000234.1, forward strand.
GAGTTTTCCAGGGTAGAGTTAATTGATTATGTGGAACGACCATTAAATCCTCCGAATTCTAATCTATCACTTTCTGAGCCAGGTGGTGATAAAATTGCCATAGTTTATGTTGAAGGCGCAATCGTTGATGGGTGGGGAGATGACGGTACTTCTGTCGGAGGTGACGAGATCGCAAGTCGAATAAGGGAAATCTGGAAAGATGAAGATTACAAAGGCTTGGTTCTACGTGTAAATAGCCCAGGTGGTAGTGTTTCTGGTTCCGAGAGCATACTTAGTGAGCTAAATCGGGCTCGTGCAGAAGGTTTACCAGTGGTGATATCAATGGGTTCTGTTGCTGCATCTGGGGGGTATTGGGTTGCGATGGGTGGCGATCATATATTTGCAGGAGAACAGACAATCACTGGGTCAATTGGAGTTTTTGGTTTAATTCCAAACCTCAAGCAACTTGCAAAAACATTTGGGTTGAATTGGGATGTGGTTAAAACTCATCCTTCGGCTGACATTATGAGCGTTTCAAGGGCTAAATCCGACAAAGAGATAAGTATTGTTCAAAGCCATGTTGATCGTATTTACGAACGCTTTCTTTCATTAGTTGCTGAAAACCGAGACATTAATATGTCAAGGATTAGTGAAGTCGCACAGGGTCGAGTTTGGATGGGGCAGGATGCTCATGAACTTGGACTTATTGATGAATTAGGTACATTGGGCGATTCCGTTGCCTATACTGCTGATAAGGCAGGGATAACCCAGTTTGAGATTATTGATTTCCCCCAAGTGGAAAGTCCTGTGGATGCAATAAACCAGTTGTTTGAAACTTCATCAAACTCTGGACTTGAGAAAAGAATCTCTCCTATAAATTCAGTTTTACAGGAGTTTGAAATGTTGGCTGAACAATTTGAAAATTATAATGATCCAGCAAATTCGTATTCTTTTCTTTCTTGGTACCGCGGAAGTTTTGGATTTTCACAATAATCACATTTAAGTCGTTTTAGTTAATATGAAAAAAGAAGTAACACTTGTTAAAAACTGCATTGCCACGATAATCCCTGCTGGAGATGAAATTACTCTTGCCGAAGGAGCTCATTTTGTAATCGCACAATCATTGGGTGGTTCAGTTACACTTCGTGATGAGAATGGTATGTACAGGGTGGGAGAAGATCAACTTGCTGCACTTGGAGACGACATTATCGCAAGTGTCGCCACCGTGGAGGAAAAAATAGAAAAAAAACCTTTTAGTGAGGAGGTGGTATGGGATGCATTACGAGGATGCTATGACCCAGAGATTCCTGTAAATATAGTCGACCTAGGTCTTGTTTATGACTTAAAGATTGATGGAGAGGGTGAGGCTCACACTGTTGATGTTAAAATGACTTTAACTGCTCAGGGTTGCGGTATGGGACCGGTTATCGCAGATGATGCTAAAACACGTATTGAATTAATCCCCGAGGTGAAAAGCGTAGACGTCTCTATTGTTTGGGACCCACCATGGAACCCAAGAATGATGTCCGATGAGGGAAAAAAGGCACTAGGTCTTGAGTAAATTTATCCCTTTATATCGTAACATAATATGTACTCCTGATCCCTGAGATAAAGTTTCCCATTACTGATTACGGGGTGAGTCCAAATTCTACCCTTTGGGTTTCTTTTCTTAGTCTGCGGGTTTATGGTAAATTCTCCTTTTGGTACCCAACCTGTGGGGGTTGCTTCAATTAGAATTACTTTTCCATCGCCCTCTCCCTGGCAGTACAAGTGATTATCAGCATAAGCGATCGCACCTTTTCCAAGGGCTTTTTTCTCATTCCAAACTAATTCTCCAGTTTTAAAGTCCTGACAAACCCAACCGACACCATCTGAGTAGCCGTAAATATGGTTTTTCACTTTAATTACTCCACCATGGTGGTTTTTCATGACTTTATTTTCAAAAACTTCCTTCGGTGCATTTTCGCCAATTTCTATCCGCTTGCACCCAACTCCATAGCCCGATGTGATATAAACGGAACCATCTGAATAAACTGGTGTTGGTATAACCGCTACTTTCCCAGGCCATTTTGACTGCCAGAGTATTGATCCATTTTTTGGATTCACACCTACGACACTTTTCATGACTAGTTGGATATACTGATCCTGACCACGGTGACTGATTGAAATGGGAGAGGAATATTGAGCACCATCTGTAAATTCATTGGATCTCCAAATTATTTCCCCTGTGATAGCGTCAAGGGCAGCAAGAGATCCATCTTTTCCTCCAGGAGTGCAGATAACCTTCCCATCGTCTATGAGCACTGACTCTGTATACCCCCAACCGGGCACTTTACCTCCGAGGTCACTAACTAAATTTCTTTTCCATGAAATAGTTCCGGTTTTAATATCTGCACAGACTAGGTTTCCTTTTCCACCCAAAGCATAAACTTTATTCCCATGAACGGTTGGGCTCATTCTTGGTCCATCTCCCCAACCATTTGTTAATAGTTCTCCAACCTCTTCTTGCCATATTTCTTCACCTGAATTCGCATTAAAAGCGAGTAGCATTTCTTTTTTCTGAAAAGCCCCCATGGTAAAAAGCACTCCGTCTTTAATCGAAAATCCGGAATATCCCAAGCCAGCTTTGTCTGTAACCCAAAGTTTCTGAGGGCCACCATTTGGCCATTTTTTAAGTAATTTAGATTCATTAGATACCCCAGAGCGATCCTCGCCCCTAAATGATGTCCAGTCTTCTGCCCATGAAAAATTCAGTGTGAACAAAAACAACGCACTTATTTTAAATATAAATTTCATATATCCAAAGAGGGAATCTTGCTGAACGAGTGCAAGAATAAAGAGTTTCAAGATCAAAAAAAGAGGGAGACACCCAAGTATCTCCCTCTTTAAATAAAACAATTAAATTAAGCTTACTTTGCTTTAATTTTGCCGATCTTCTTCCATCTGCCTGTCTTAGCAGAATCAAGTACAGCTTCACAAATATATTGGGTTTCAAGGGCATCCCTGAAATCAGGTCTATTAGGTCGTTTTTTCCGGGAACCAAAACCATCCACGAAATCAGCAAACTGATTGATGAAACTGTGTTCATATCCGATATTTAGGCCAGGGACCCACCATTTATCCATATACGGATGTTCGCCACCATTATCGCTTACATGAATAGAGCGCCAACCGCGAGTCTTGGCGTCTTCCTTGTCATAGTCATAGTACTCAAGTCTGTGTAAGTCGTGTAAATCCCACGCAAGGGAACCATCGGCACCGTTGATCTCGAGGGTGTATAATGCTTTGTGACCACGTGCATAGCGAGTGGATTCAAAAATTGCGAGAGATCCGTTAGCAAATCGAGCAAGAAAGGCACAGGCATCATCAATTGTAACTTTTTGTTTCTTACCTGTCTTTGTATGAACGCGCTCTTTTACAAATGTTTCAGTCATTGCACTAACTTCTACAATCGGGCCGTTTAACCAAATTGCGGTGTCAATACAATGTGCAAGAAGGTCTCCAGTAACACCACTACCAGCAACCTTCGCATCTAATCTCCATAACCCTTCGCCGCCTTGTGGTAAGTCGGTGTTAATTGTCCAGTCCTGTAGGAAATTTGAGCGGTAATGATATATTTTACCGAGTCGTCCTTCTTCAATCATGTTTTTAGCGAGAGAAACTGCGGGGATACGACGATAGTTATACCAAACCATGTTGGGTACTTTTGCTTTCTCCACCTCGCGGACCATTTCCTCACCTTCCTTGCAATTTAATGCGAGTGGTTTTTCACAAAGAATCGCTTTGCCAGCTTTAGCAGCTGCGATAGCAATTTCATGATGAACGTTATTGGGTGCAGCAATATCAATTACATCAATGTCATCACGGTCGATTAGTTTACGCCAATCAGTCTCGACAGATTCGTACCCCCATTGGGACGCAAAATCTTCTGCACGGTCTTTATTTCGAGCACATACGGCAGCAAGTTGTGGTTCATATTTCAGGTCGAAGAAATTCGGCACTTTGCGAAATGCATTCGAGTGGGTTCTTCCCATAAAGCCGTAGCCGATTAATCCGATGCGTAATGGTTTTTTTGTAGCCATAATTTTTATATATTTTTTAAGTTAAGATTTTAGGAATGTTGGGGAGTCACAAAAAAACCATATCCCAAAGGATATGGCTTTTTTTGTAAAGTTAAATGAAAGAAATCTTTTAGAGTTCAACAGGTTTATAACCCCCTTTGTTTTTGAAATACAAAATTAACGCGATGTAGCATGCCAACATGAAGAAAGGGAAGACAGCTACACTAGCTAAAGATCCTTGCTTACCATTTTGAATACCTTCTTCAACTTTTTTCTTATTTTCCTCAGGCAGTTTTCCTACTTTATCACCATCAATTGCGGTGTATGCACCCAAGAAATAGGTGCTATCCTTGGAGATAGAATCGTAAGTTTCCACAGATGTTGCATTTTCAACGGATACTTTGATTGAATCTTCAGTCATTTTTCCAATTACTGGACCGCCTAGGATTCCAACTGCTAGCATTCCTATCCCCGCAATTGCATTTAGTGTTAAAGCACCCCCTTTGGGGCATTGCTCAGAAACAACTCCCAGTGTTGTCGGCCAAAAGAAAGTTTTTCCAAATCCGTATAGTGTTGCACAAGCAAATACTGCGAATAGACCAGATGCCGTACTTAACAAATAAAGCCCAGCAATTGCCAACACTGCAGATGTTGCCAATAAGCCCAGAGGCCCAAGTTTTGCAACAATTGGACCTGCAAACCAAAATCGAAGAATCATCATGATTGCAGAAGTATATATAAGAACAAGCAGAGGGTGTTGCCCAGCTGCTTTAAGTGGTTCCTCCATCAGTCCAGTTATTGCACCATCGGTACCTAGTTCAGTCGTTGCCAATGGAATCATTATGATGCACATGAAAATGAGAAGTGGGCGACCCAAAGATTTGCAGTATAGACCATATGCTATTGTTGCAACTGCGGTTAACCCGTAAACCATTTTATCACTCCAGTCAAAAACCATTCCTAATTGACGAAATATAAGGTATCCTGCAATGAGTGCTCCTATTGCTCCGAATTCAGCAAGCATTTCTTTGTATGTGGTTCCAGAGGAAACTCGTTCGTTAACTGGAAATCTAGCTTTGAGTAGCATAACTAGATAAATGATAGCAGGAATAGCTATAAGATAGATAAGGATTCTCCAATCTTCTGTAGCTTGTTCACCCAATATTATAGTAAGGATACCTCCAATCACTAATCCGCCTGGCCACCCAGCATGGAGAATATTTAGCCACTTAGTTTTGTCTTTGTTAAACATTGTGGCAACCACGGGGTTTATGAAAGCCTCTACAGTTCCGTTACCCAAACCAAGAATAATTGATCCCATGTAAAGCAAGTCATAAGCTTCGGATTGAGCTGCTTTTAAGGCATCTCCAGTTAGTCCTTCTGCCGAAACAACTCCGTACGCTTGAAAAGCCAAGAGTGCATAAAGAGCATAACATATGAAACTAAAAATCATTGCTGCCCGATAACCGATCTGATCGATAATTAAGCTAAAAACAATTATACTGATCGCGAATGGCCATATTCCAGCCCCAAAGAGGACCTGACCTTGGACTTGATCCAAGCCAAATGTGGTTGGCCAAAAGGAAGGATCACCAACCAGGAATGCTCTCGTAATAAAAGCAAAAGCTGTGGTGATAAGGGCGATGAAGCACCCCCAAAATAATTTCATATCCGGTTGGGAATCTTGACTACTCATGATTTATGTGGGCTGTTAGGTTTTGCTGTTAATAAGATAAACAAGCTAAAGATTTGCAAAACTTCTATTTTTTGCAAGCCTGAATCACTAGGTTAGTACAGTATTTTGTTTCAAAAATACTATTTTTTATTTAATTTCCCCCAGCTGTCGCGGAGGGCAACTGTTCGATTAAGGATTAATTGCTCTTCTGTTTCAGAATCACGATCTTTACAAAAATATCCGATTCTTTCTAACTGAAAAGGGACTTCGGTTTCAATTTGGGACAAATTGGACTCTGTCAAACAAGTGTCTAATGTCTTAAGAGAATCTGGATTTATATTTTTTATGAAGTCTTCTCCTTCGTTGGTAACTTCAGGATTTGGGACCGAGAAGAGGCGGTCGTACAATCGTACTTTTGTCGGAACAGCAGTTTTGGCATCGACCCATTGAATTGTTCCTTTAACCCTTCTGCCATCTTCAGTATTTCCTCCTTTAGATTCTGGGTCATAGTTACAAATGACCTCAATGACTTCACCATTATCATCTTTAATGAAATCTTTACAGGTTACATAATAAGCATATTTTAAACGGACTTCCTTACCAGGAGCTAATCGAAAATATTTCTTGGGAGGTTCTTCCATAAAGTCATTACGATCTATATAAATCTCACCTGAAAAAGGGACTTTACGAGTTCCTGCAGATTCATCTTCCGGATTATTTACAGCGTCAATTTCCTCGTTTTGATTGGTCGGGTAGTTTTCGATAGTCAACTTTAAGGGATTGAGTACGCCAAGGCGTCTAGGTGCTCTTTTGTTTAAATCCTGCCTGAGGCAATGTTCTAGAAGTTCAGCCTCAATAATATTTTCTCTTTTTGCCAAGCCAACACGATCGCAAAAATCATGAATTGACTCAGGCGAAAAACCTCGCCTCCTCATACCCTGAACAGTTGGCATACGAGGGTCATCCCATCCATTTACATGCCCTTCCTCGACTAAGCGAAGCATTTTCCTCTTGCTCATTACCACATAGGTGAGGTTAAGCCGTGCAAATTCAATTTGTTGTGGATGATGGATATTTAAATTTTCACAAAACCAATCATAAAGAGGTCTGTGGTGTTCAAATTCAAGGGTGCATAGAGAATGAGTAATTTCTTCAATGGAATCAGATTGACCATGTGCAAAATCGTAAGACGGATATATTTTCCATTTATCCCCAGTTTTGGGATGCTCTTTATGTATAATTCTATAAATTACTGGATCTCGCATGTTCATATTGGGCGACGACATATCGATTTTCGCCCTTAATGTTTTTGCACCATCTAGAAATTCACCATTTTTCATTTGGGTGAAAAGATTTAAGTTTTCTTCCACAGAACGTTCTCTGAATGGACTATTTTGCCCTGGGGTTACAAGTGTTCCACGTAACTTTTTCATCTCTTCAAAGGCTAAGTCACACACAAATGCTTTCCCGGATCGTATAAGCTGGCTTGCTAATTCAAAAAGCTGATCAAAATAATCGGAGGCATGATATAGTCTATTATCCCAGTTAAACCCGAGCCATTTGACATCTTTCTTGATTGCATTAGCGTACTCTATTCTCTCGGCAACTGGGTTTGTATCATCGAGCCTGAGGTTGCAAAGACCGTTGAATTCATTGGCAACTCCAAAGTTTAGGCAAATGCTTTTAGCATGACCTAAATGAAGATAACCGTTTGGTTCTGGTGGAAAACGGGTGTGTACACGCCCATTGTTTTTCCCTTTGGCTTGGTCGTCTTTTATTCTAGATCGTATAAAATCAAGACTTTCTTCTTTATTTTCAGAACTCATGTTATTTTTATTGAAATCAATTGTTGTAAAATTATTTCAATCAATTCGATTGCCGTATTTTTGCTGGTATTCTTTTTCAAGTACTTTAAGACCTTTTTTGCTTAGACCAACCCCCTCGGAATTGAGAAGTCCAAGAGCTTTTCTCAGCCGTACCCTGACCAGATCCGGTCCGAGTATGCTCATGGCATCAAAGAGAGGAAGGGATATACTTTTTCCACTCATTGCTTGAAAGAAAAGGGGCAGGATTTCCTTGAGTTTCTTTTCCTCAGTTTTTGCAAGATCTTGAAATAGACAGAATATTTCATCCCTGTGCCAGTTCTTAACCTTTTCAAGTTCCCACTCGCAAATTTTCAATAATTTTGCTGCTTGTCCGGGGTCGAGTTTGCCAATTAAATTTTCTAATGTGATTTCCGGATGTTCGTTAAATAGGAATTCGGTTAATGGTATAAAGTCAGAAAAATTTTCCAACCTCTGTAGGGCATGGGGTAGGATATTTTTAAATTTAGTAGTATTTAGCTTCCACTGAATGAGCCTTTCGACAACATCATCTTCACTTAATTTCTCCCTAAGGTATCTTCCGTTAAGCCATTTTAATTTTGCGAGGTCAAAAATCGGGCCTCCGAGACTCATTCTTTTTATATCAAAGCTTTCACTTAATTCATCTAAAGAAAAGATTTCCCTTTGGTCGGGGAGGGTATAACCCATCATCCCCAAGTAATTTAGCATAACTTCTGGTAAGTAACCGGCATCACGGTAGTAAAATATACCAGTTGGGTTTTTGCGTTTAGATAATTTTGACTTATCTGGATTTCGAAGAAGGGGTAGGTGAGCAAATGATGGAGCATCCCATCCCAGTTGTTGGTAAAGTAAAATATGCTTTGGAGTACTGCTTATCCACTCTTCGCCCCGAATGACATGGGATATTTCCATCATGTGGTCATCGACAACATTGGCCAAATGATAAGTCGGGTATCCGTCCGATTTCTGCAGGACTTGATGGTCGATTTGCTTCCAGTCGATACGAACCTCTCCACGAAGCTCATCAGTGAAAATACATTCACCCTCTTGAGGGACCTTCATCCTTATGACATAGGGATCTCCCCGATCCATCTTTTTTTCTATTTCCTCTTTGCTTAAGTTTAAGCAATGGCGATCGTAGCGAGGGGTTTCTTTATTCGCGATCTGTTCTTTACGGACTTGATTCAATCTCTCCGATGTGCAGAAACAGGGATAAGCATCTCCTTGCTCAACTAGACGACCAACTATGGATTGATGAATTTCTAGGCGTTCGCTTTGCCGGTAGGGACCAAATTTCCCTGGCTTATCCGGCCCTTCATCCCACTCTATTCCCAACCAACGAAGAGAGTCTAAAATAGCAGACTCAGATTCACTGGTTGATCTTGCTCGGTCAGTATCTTCGATTCGTAAAATCATGCTTCCCTTATTTCTCCGGGCAAAAGCGAGGTTGAACAATGCCATGTAAGCAGTTCCCACATGGGGGTTACCTGTTGGGGAAGGGGCGATTCGTGTGCGTACGAGTTGTTTCATGAAAAGAAGCTATCTTAGGCAATTGAATTGAGAAGGACGAACAAATTCTACTTTCCTAATACTTGCAATATCCTGACCTGAGCGATAATTCTGAAACTGTGAAAGTTTTAATTGTAGGTGCGAATGGAAAAGTGGGGACACTGTTGAGTGGAAAAATGTGGGCCAGTTCAGACTTTTCTCCAGTTGCCTTAATAAGAGATACCAAGCAACAAACAAAGTTTACTGCACTTGGGGTTCCATCCATACTGGGAGATTTGGAAGATGGAATTTCCTCTTTTCTTGCCGGATTTGATTCTGTTATCTTTACCGCTGGGTCCGGTGGGCATACTGGACCTGATAAAACAACAGATGTTGATCAGAATGCTGCTATAAAACTTATTTCTGACTGTGAGAAAGAAGGAGTGGGTAGATTTATTATGATTAGTGCAATTGGAGCAGATCCAACTAGTGAGTCCACTCGAATACAACATTACTTAAGAGCTAAAGGTGAAGCAGATTTAATTCTTCGGAATTCCAAACTTGATTTTACAATCATTGCACCCGGTTCATTAACAGATGATGTTGGTACAGGGAGAGTTCAGGTTGCTAAAAAGCTCGGTTTCCATGGGTCATTACCCCGGGAAGATTTGGCAAACTGCGTGATAGGGGCATTACGGAATTTCAATACGATTCGTTCAAGCTTTGAGGTTATCTCTGGTCAGGATAAAATTAAAAGTTCAATTTCTGATCTTTACGGCAGGGCATTGCCCCCAATTGCCTGATTGTAATTACGCTTTTTTATTCTGTTTTATGATCAACTTTGAGTTGCCTGTGATTTTTTTTCGATTGGATTTGATTTAATCATATAAAACATCTTTAAAAGTTTCTGTGTGAATTTTTTCGCATAAACTCAAACCCATCTTTTTGCATGCCCAGAAGAAACGACATACAACATATTCTAATCATTGGCTCTGGCCCAATAATTATTGGCCAAGCTTGCGAGTTTGATTACAGTGGAGCACAGGCTTGTAAAGCTCTTCGCGAAGAAGGTTACCGTGTGTCATTAGTTAACAGTAATCCGGCAACGATTATGACGGATCCCGAATTTGCTGATGCGACTTATGTTGAGCCTTTAACTATTGAGAGCGTTCGTAAAATAATCGAAAAAGAACGCCCTGATGCGTTGTTGCCAACACTAGGTGGGCAAACGGGTCTGAATTTATCTTTGGAACTTTTTCACGCTGGGATTCTGGAAGAATTTGGTGTTGAAATGATTGGAGCCAAACCTGATGCCATTAAGAAAGGGGAAGACCGAGAGCTTTTTAAGCAGGCAATGCTTGAAATCGGTCTCGATGTTGCACGTTCTTTTTCGGTTACAAGTACTGACGAAGCGCAGGACTGTCTGGATAAACTTGGTGATTTCCCCATTATTCTCCGACCTGCGTACACTCTAGGCGGCACCGGTGGTGGAATTGCATATAATCGAGAGGAGTTTGACGAAATGCTTCGTGCAGGCCTCGATGCTTCTCCTATCAGTCAGGTTTTAATTGAGGAGTGCTTACTCGGTTGGAAGGAGTACGAGATGGAGGTTATGCGCGATCATAAGGATCAATGTGTAGTAATTTGCTCAATTGAAAATTTTGATCCAATGGGCGTGCATACCGGTGATTCAATAACTGTGGCACCGGCAATGACATTATCCGATAAGGAATATCAATTAATGAGGGATGCTTCTTTTGCATGCATTCGTGAGATAGGTGTTGAGACAGGAGGCAGTAACATTCAATTTGCGACCGACCCAAAGACGGGGAGAATGGTTGTAATTGAGATGAACCCAAGGGTTTCACGTAGTTCGGCTCTTGCTTCCAAGGCAACAGGATTTCCTATTGCAAAATTTGCAGCAAAGTTAGCTGTTGGTTATTCTCTTGATGAGCTTAGGAATGATGTAACTAAAGAAACTCCTGCCTGCTTTGAGCCTTCAATTGATTATGTAGTCACCAAAATACCTCGTTTCACTTTTGAGAAATTCCCTGAAGCAGATTCCACACTGACTTCAGCAATGAAGTCAGTTGGAGAAGCGATGGCGATTGGTCGTACATTTAAAGAGTCTTTCCAAAAAGCTCTTCGATCCCTTGAAATTGGATTAAAGGGCTTTGAATCGGGGGAGTTACTGGAGACAGAGCTAAATGACTCGTTGATTCGTGCCGGAGTGAAAAGACCGTCAGCAGATCGGCCCAAATATTTACACTCCGCTTTTAAGAATGGTATGAATGCTGAGCAGGTATCTGCAAACTCTGGCATTGATCCTTGGTTTACTGAACAACTCAGCGAAATATTTTCGCTTGAATGCATATTAAGGGAATCCAGTTTATCCAAAGTTGACTACGAATTGTTTCGAAGTGCTAAAGAATATGGCTTTTCCGATCGTCAATTGGCTGACTTTTGGTCCTGCGATCCGCCTAGCATTAAAAAAAGAAGGCAAGAGCTTGGTATCGAAACGACTTTTCGTTTAGTTGATACTTGTGCTGCTGAGTTTGAGGCGTTCACTCCTTACTATTATTCATCCTATGGGGATGAAAACGAAATAAGCACTTCGAATAAGAAAAAAATAATGATCCTTGGTGGTGGGCCAAACCGAATCGGCCAAGGCATTGAGTTTGATTATTGTTGCGTGCACGCATCTTTTGCCCTTCGGGAAGCCGGATTTGAGACAGTTATGGTTAATTCAAATCCAGAAACTGTTTCCACTGATTATGATGTTTCTGACCGCCTTTATTTTGAACCGCTCACATTAGAAGATGTTCTTGAAATTTATCATCAGGAAAAATGTGACGGTGCAATTGTTCAGTATGGCGGACAGACACCGCTAAATTTAGCCTGTGGTCTTGAAGCTTCCGGAGTAACTGTTATTGGAACTTCACCAGAGAGTATTGACTTGGCGGAGGATCGTGAGAAGTTTAAACAGATTCTTAATAAACTTGGCTTAAAGCAGCCCGAAAATGAAACTGCAATGGAGCCTGGGGATGCGAAAGCTGCCGCTGAAAGAATTGGTTATCCCGTTTTGCTTCGACCTTCCTTTGTTCTTGGGGGAAGGGGGATGTTCATTGTTTACAATGAAGGTGAATTGGAAAAGGTTGTTAAGGAAGCTTTTGCTGTAGCGCCAGGTAAACCGGTTCTTTTGGACAAATTTCTCGAAGAGGCAATAGAACTCGATGTTGACTGTATTTCTGATGGAGAAACAACAGTTGTCGGGGGTATGCTTCAGCATATTGAATTTGCCGGTGTCCATAGTGGAGACGCGGCTATGGTCTTGCCTCCTCATGATTTATCCAAGGATATGCTCGATGAAGTAAGACAGGCATCTTACGATTTGGCCAAAGCCTTGAAAGTGATTGGACTAATGAATGTTCAATACGCGATTAAGGATGGGGAATTATTTTTGATCGAGGTAAATCCCCGGGCTTCCCGTACAGTTCCTTTTGTAAGCAAAGCCATTGGGGTACCTCTTGCTAAGCTCGGTGCCCGGGTCATGGCGGGTGCAAAACTCAAAGATCTTGGATTTACCGAAGAGATCATCCCCAAGCATTGGTCGATCAAGGAGGCGGTTTTTCCCTTCAGTAAGTTCCCTGGTTCCCCAATAGTTTTAACCCCGGAAATGCGAAGCACGGGGGAAGTGATGGGGCAGGATGAAGATTTTGGTATGGCTTACGCAAAGACTCAAATGGCGGCCAAGCCCTCTTTGCCCTTGGAGGGAAATGTATTTCTTAGTGTAAAGGATTCAGACAAACCTAAGGCTTTAGAGGTGGCTAAGGGACTGGCTGAACTTGGTTTTTCTTTCACTTCTACAGAAGGTACAGCAAAATTCCTTAATGAAAATGGAGTGTCAGCGGAAACCACCTTGCGAATTAGTGAGGGGCGCCCAAATGTTGCAGATCTGATAAAAAATGGAAAAGTTCAGCTGGTCATCAATACTCCATTGGGCTTAATTCCCCGTCGGGATGAAAATGGAATCCGGAGTGAAGCCGTACTTAATAGTGTACCGGTGATCACTACCCTAGGCTCAGCCTTTGCTGCTTTAGATGGAATTCGTTCTCTTAAGGATCGGAAGTTTTCAGTCAAGTCCTTGCAGGACTATTCCAGATAGTAGTAACCAGCATGTAGTGTGAACCCTTCGGTTATCGCCCTCCTCCACGGCCCGGATCAACCTGGGATCGTGGCAAAAGTAGCCACATGGATCCATCAGTGTGGGGGAAATGTTCTGCATGCAGATCAACATTTGGACCGCCAGGGAAATGTGTTTTTTCAAAGGGTGGAGTGGGAAGTCTCAGCAAGCCGTGAGCCGAAGCAGGAATCAGATGATTTTGTATCCTTTGTTCGGGATGAGCTGGATATGCGGGTTCGGATCGGATTAAGTACTGACCGCCCCAAGGTTGCGGTGATGGTATCCAAGGCGGATCATTGTTTTCATGATTTAGTTCTTCGAGTCAGGGCAGGGGAGTGGAATGCTGATTTTGTCGGTATTCTTTCTAATCACGATGACTTGCAATCGGTTTCAGAAAACTATGGCTTGCCCTTTTATCACCTGCCAATGACTGAAGGCAAAAAGCAGGATGTGGAAGGAAAACAAATCACATGGTTGAGGGAACAAGGGGTGGAGTTGGTTATTCTTGCCCGTTATATGCAAGTTTTAAGTCCTTCTTTTTTGAAGCAGGTTGGGTGTCCTGTGATTAACATTCACCACTCCTTCCTTCCCTCTTTTGCAGGAGCCCGGCCCTATCACCAGGCTTACCAACGGGGAGTCAAATTAATTGGAGCCACCGCTCATTATGTGACTGAGGACCTTGATGAAGGACCGATTATTGAACAAGATGTTGCACGAGTTAGCCATCGTCATGGACCCAAAGACCTTATCGAAAAAGGGCGGGATTTGGAAAAGCTTGTTCTCTCCACTGCAGTACGCAGGCACTTGCAAAACAGGGTCTTGGATTATCAAAACAAGACGGTCGTCTTTGACTGAGTGACTGAAGGTAATTTGTGTTTACAAAGCTTATTTCCTTGTCTCTCTTTCTGGTACTGTTAACAGGAGAAAATGTACTACTGTAGATTTATATTTTCTCTCTTTATATTTTTCACTTTTTTTAATAATTCTCTTCAGGCAAAGGATAGAAGACCTAACATCCTATTCATCCTTACTGATGACCAAGGTCCACAGACACTGTCTTGTTATGGAAATACAGTTTGCCAAACTCCTAATATAGATCTGTTAGCCAAATCGGGTATGGTTATCGAACGTGCTTATCATATGGGTTCAATGAGTGGAGCCGTTTGCTCACCTTCGAGAACAATGATAATGAGTGGTAGAACACTTTGGAATTTACCACCAAGAGGAAAAAAATATTTAAAACAGGAAGAAGGAGTAAATCCTGAGGAAGAAATATTAAACAATACATTACCAGCAATTTTTAATCGTGCCGGATATGAAACTTTTCGAACCTGTAAAAAGGGAAACAGTTACTCGCTGGCCAATGCACAATTTCAAATTGTAAAAGATAAAACCTCCAGGAAAGCTGGGGAAGAAGATGGTAGTCAGTGGCATAGCCGGCAGGTTATTGAATACCTGGATAAACATACCGACCAAGGCACATCTAAACCATTTTTTATTTATTTTGGATTCTCCCACCCCCATGACGAAAGGTGGGGCGTGAATAGACTTTTGAAAAAGTATCATGTTTCCAATGTTAAAAGTCCACCGACCGATATAAATCCTGGGGCTCCAAGTTTGCCATTTTCCTGGCTCCCGGAGCACCCTTTCCATCACGGCCATCCCGATTTGCGAGACGAAGTTCGAGTGCCTGGAGTGATGAGATCAAGGACTGAAGCTACAGTGCGGAATGAACTTGGCAGAGAGTACGCATGCATTGAAAATATTGATATTCAAATTGGACTGGTTGTTAAAAAGTTGAAGGAGATGAATGAGTTAGATAATACTTACATCTTTTTTACGTCGGATCATGGTATTGCAGTTGGCAGGCACGGTTTGATGGGTAAACAGAATTTATACGAACATTCTTGGCGTGTCCCTTTTATTGCCAGTGGTCCAGGGATAAAGCCGGGGACCCGAGCAGAAGGAAACAGTTATTTACTGGATGTACTGCCAACGCTTTGTGATCTTACTAGCGTACCTATTCCTGAGACTGCACAAGGTAAAAGTTTGAAGCCAGTTTTAAATGGGCAAAGTAAAACTGTCCGACAAGTCTTGTATGGTGCATATTGTGGCGGAACAAAGCCGGGGATGAGGGCGGTAAGGAAAGGTGATTGGAAGTTAATCAAGTATGATGTTTTGAATGGTGAAGTTAGAAAAACGCAACTTTTCAATTTAAAAAACAATCCCAATGAACTTTTGCTTGAACATCATAAAAAAGAAGTTGTTGGAAAGACGAACAACCAACCACAAAAAAGTCAGGTAAACTTGGCTGCTCTTCCAAAGTATAGTGCAAAATTGGCTGAAATGGAATCGTTACTTCTTGAAGAAATGATTCGCTTGGGTGATCCATACCGTTTATGGGATCAACTTTAACTTAGTAGTTTAGGTTTATTAATTATCTCGACTTTTAAATAAGAAGTGCTGCATTTTTAATCCAAAACCTAGCCGTTGACTTTATCTAGAAAATGAAGAATATATCCTTTTCCCTTTCCAATCCTAATGTCTAACAATAAAGAACAAGAAACTGAAGAGAATAACGAAAACTCCGTGCCAGTTGAGGGCGAATTGGAGGGTCTTTCTGCTGAACAGGCTTCGGAGGGTAGTTATGACGAAGCATTGGTTTGGCAGAAAAGCAAAAACCTACTTCTTTCTGTCCTCGGTATAATCGCACTTGGTGTAGGTATATATTCATACAAGAGCAATTCTGAAAGAGAAGAACAGTCTAACAGATCCTATCGTTTTCTTTCCGCAAATATAGATTCAGACGGTGCAGAGAAGCGGTTCCTTTCTTTTGCAGATGATTATGACGACACACTCAAAGGGGTTGCCCTATACCGTGCTGCTGTAATTCAATACAAGGATAGGCGTTTTACTGAGTCCGCTAAAAACTTTGAGTTGGCTGCCGCAGATTTGGGGAATGACCCACTTGCTGGTAGAGCACTTATTGGGCAGGCAGTATCATTAATCAAGGATAATTCGATGAAAGGCGGAGAGGGTAAGGTCGTCTTGGAAAAACTTGCCTCAAGCTCTGCATATTTAGCTGCAGATCGCAGCGAAGCCCTTTATCTATTATCTCTACAAGCTCTTACTGAGAACGACATGGAAAAAATGTCCAGTTACAAATCCCAACTTGCTGAAGATGTAAATGCTTCCTATTTTCTAAGTCGGTTAGAGGAGTTAATTAAAACAAATAAATTTCTCGAGGTTGCTAAATCTTTACCTGATATAAATCTAGCGAAGGGCCAAAAGTTCCTTGCAGACAATGGTAAAAAGAAAGGTGTTTCAACATTGGAGAGTGGGTTACAGTACATAGTCCTCGAAAAGGGGACTGGAGATCAGCCTGATTTAAATGATACAGTCAAGGTACACTATGAAGGAACTCTGATTAATGGTGAGATTTTTGATTCATCTTTGGAGCGTGATGAGCCCGCTTCCTTTCCTGTGAATGGTGTAATTAAGGGATGGACTGAAGCTTTGCAGTTAATGAAAGAGCAGGCAAAGTGGAAATTGTTTGTCCCTGCAAATATAGCTTATGGTGAAACTGGAAATGGTTCAATTGGACCTAATGAGACTCTTATTTTTGAAGTTGAATTGCTCGAGGTTACTCCAGTAAAAGTTCTTGATCCTGTACTTGGAGAAAGTTCGTCGGATGCAAACTCGACTTCCATTGAGGGGGCACCTGTAGTTATGCCAGAGTTGGATACGAATAAGGAAGTGCCTATTTTGGACGGAAATGCCTCTGTGCCTAATGACCTCAACAGATCGGAATAAGTATATATCTTAACAAATATGCGAGCTTGTGATCTTGTTAATAGGTTAAGCTACCATTTCTCTTCTACCATCTTCATATTTTAATTCTTTAGATAATTCTTAAGGTAGAGCAGGTATAATTATACAGCACTCCTATTCTTTACACCTTAGAATTACGCTACACCCAAAAAATATGATTTATTGAAGTGCTGTATGAATCTTTCATCCGACATTATTGTAAATGGTTTTAACTCTTATGCTCATCAAGGTTAACGCAATATTCACTTAACTATTCCAAATTATATTTAAAAACTAAGAACAGTCGACTAGGACTTTGGTAACTTCGAGGTTTTCGCTGTCTATAAACCCCTGTTCTGTATTTAGCAACGGGTAGCACTGTGTAAGCAAAGATGTATCTACGGTACCATCCTGTAAAAGTTTGAGTGCTCTAAGGTAGTCGTTCCTGGAGGAGGCATAACTCGTGCGAAGATCGATCTGCTTACGAAGAAACTGGGTTATATCTAAGTCGATATTCCGGGAGTAAAGAGCAACTGCAGTGACTGTGCCATTCGGGCGAACCGATTGCCAAGCATCCGCTAAGGCGTGCGCTGCACCGGATGCTTCCACTAGGGCAGTGGCACCTTCCGGGAAATAAGCAGAAATCTGTTCTGTAAGTGAGGGTTTATTGGGTCCAACGACCAAAGTTTCAAACCCTATAGCGCGAGCGGTGGACAGGCGGGTTGCTTCATCACGCTCAGTGCCTGAGATGATAACCTCAGCTCCACGACTACGTGCAGATATAGCACAGAGCAGGCCGATTATTCCAGGACCACTTACTATCACTTTATCCCCGGAACTGATGGAGGTACGGTTGCCAATGCAGTGCTCGGCAACCGAGAGAGGTTCTGTAATAGCAGCAGTTTTGAGATCAAGCCCTTCAGGTATGGGGAGTAAGAATTCTTCATCCACGCAGACATATTCTGCCATACCGCCATCGAGATGAAGCCCTTGAACTCGACGACGGGTAGAGAGTTGTGGAAGCCCAATGGCACAGTACGGATCGTTATCGTCATGATGAGTCTGCAGTGCAATCAACACAGCTCGATCACCCACCATCCAATCTTTTACGGAGGATCCAAGTTCGATGACTACGCCAGAGAATTCATGGCCAAAGGTGACTTCAGGAAGAACAGATTCATAGCCCTTGTGATTTAACCAAGCATGAAGGTCGGACCCGCAAATACCACAGTAGGCGACCCGTAAAAGAACTTCATTATCTTTCGGGGTTGGCGTGGAAATATCAACGAGGCGGGCGGCCCGTTGTTGGCGAGCAAGTCGGCGGAATGCTTTCATATTTTTGAAATTAGTCTAAGAAAGCAGGTAGGTCAGCATGTATTGACGCTCGAACTTCATCCTTCTTTTCGGAATCAAAGAGGTGTTCAATCAGGGCAAGGCTGAAATCCACAGCAGTTCCTGCTCCCCGCGAGGTGATTAGTTGACCTTCTTTGACAACTGATTGATTTTCGGAAATATGAGGAATTTCGTTAACGGTGGACCCATGAGCAGTGCAGGCATGCTTGTTTGATAAAATTCCGGCATCCATGAGCAAGAGAGGAGCTGCACATATTGCTCCTATAGTCTTTCCTGCTTCTGCAAACTTACGGATGAGGTTAAGGATTTCATTTTGCTTACGGAGCTCAAAAACAGCAGGTCCACCAGGAAGGATTAGCAAATTGAACGCGAGAGGGTCTTTTATATCCGCGAGAAGGCAATCCGTAGTCAGGGTAATGCTAGACCGACCGGTGACCGTGATTGAATCAGAACAGGAAGCGAGAGTAACGGACGCACCTGCACGTCTTAGCAGGTCAATTGGTGCAGTGGCCTCTATCTCCTCAAATCCGGGAGCGATTAAAACGAGGGCTGAGGAAGGCATGAAATAAAAGTGTCAGGAAGGCTTAATCTTCTCTTTCTTGCTTCCTGACGATTTTTTAATGTCTTTTTTCTGGGAAGATGATTCAGAAGAAGAGGAGTTACTTTTGTCTGTAGGCTTTGTAGAATCAGATGATCCAGAATCCCCAGAGCTTTCTTTTTTCTCCTTGCCGCTCTTTTTTTTATAATCAGTTTCATAGAACCCTGTCCCTTTAAAAATAATACCAGCTCCCAAACCAAGGAGACGTTTAGCTTTCTTTTTTTTACATTTCGGGCAATGAGTAACAGGAGAATCCTTCATGGATTGGTATAATTCCCAATCATGTCCGCAAGCTTTGCATTGATAATCGTAAGTTGGCATAGTTGTAAAGTTGATGAGTTACTGATTGTTGGTCATCGAAAAATGTAAAGCACTTGAATACGCGAGTAAGACCCAAGTGCCGATAAAAAATGAAAATCCATATAGAGGTAATGCGAGCAGAATTACGCCCCAAAATGTAATGACTGGTAAAACAAGCTTTAGACCCATTTTTTTAACAATATCAAGAATTAGATTAATCTTAAATGCGTCTGAAAGTAAGCCATCTGTTAAGTAAGCATGAATAGCTGCTAATAAAAGAAATGGACCAATAAAAGCACCAACTGCGACAGGGAAATAACTTATTATTCCTAAAATACCAAAAGTTAAACCATCAAGTAGAATTGTAACTAAGCAACCTATCAAGATTGGACAACCAACATATGTAAGTAAAAGCACCAAAAAACGAAATCCGCTTTTGAACAGAATTAGGGGTGCTACAAATTTCCAGTCAGGTAAATCCCACGCCCCTTTATGCTTTAAGCGAATCGTATATTCTAATAGATAGCCCAATGGTATAATGTTAAGTAAAGGAATAAAAGACAGAGCTCCACCCACTAAAACCTTGGGTGCCCAACTTGGGCTTCCCAGCAGCTTAACACACACCTCTTCCAAACTTGGCATAACCCGATAAATATGACATAGTAACACGAATTCGCAAGTCATGAATTTTTTGGAAAAGATGAAAACCTGGCAGGACTTGATCAATCTTAGGCTTGATCAGGCACTTCACTCGGCGGACCTTCAACCTGCTCGATTGCACACAGCTATGAGACATAGTATGAATGCGGGCGGGAAGCGCCTGCGCCCAATACTTGCACTAGCTGCCCATGAACTGTTCCCTGGCAAGCATGACCCAGTGCCCGCTGGTCTTGCTTTGGAATGTATTCATACATACAGCTTAATACATGATGATTTGCCGGCGATGGATAATTCTGACCTTCGCAGAGGGAGACCAAGTTGCCATAAAGCGTTTGACGAAGCCACCGCGATTCTCGCTGGAGATGCCTTTCAACCTCTTGCTTTTGAGATTCTAGCCAATGCGTACATAGCCGAACCAGAGTTGGCAATTGATCTTATTCAAATACTGGCTAAAACCGCTGGCAGTCTGAGATTAGTAGGAGGGCAGATGCAGGACTTGGTTTCTGAAGGAACAGTTCCGGATGAAGATAAACTATCGTATATACATTCAAATAAAACTGCAGCCATGATACAAGCTGCCATACAAATGGGTTTTAGGTTGGGATCAAAAGGAAAAGTGGATAGAAAAATGAAACAAATTGGAAAGGTTGGCCATTCCCTTGGTCTCGCATTTCAGGCAGTTGATGACCTGCTTGATGTTAGTTCTACAACCACTGAGTTAGGTAAAGATGCATTGCATGATATTGAATCGGGTAAGATTACTTGGGTAACCCTGAAAGGTGAGGATGAGGCAAGGCGCCTTGCTGCCGGTCATACAAATGATGCCCGCCAATTCCTAAAACCTGTAGGTGGAGATTCATCGTTTCTCAACGAATTGATGAATTTTATGCTCGAAAGAAATCATTAATTAAGTGTCAGGCGAAAAGGCTAACCCGCTCTTCGAATCCCGTGATTGGCGTGATAGATTATCCAGGTCTCGTGATTTAGGGAATGGTTTTGCTGCACCAGGTGGTGAGTTCACAAGAGCACTTTATGAGTGGTCTTTTACCCCAAGGGGCAAAATACTTCATTCATTATTGAAGAACAGGCGACTAGTCGAACTTGGAGCAGGCATGATGTCTTACGGTTACGCCTTGGCACAATCCTGTGGTGCTCGTAATTTTGTCGCTGTGGAACCTTTTTATGCGGATATACAAAGAGCATCTATTCAGTCTCATTTAACAAAGAGTGATAACATGCATCCCAAGATACCTTTTAAAGTTATTAAACTCGGCATGTTGGAATACCTAGAACAAGAGCCTGATAATCTTTTATGTATCCTTGCTTGCGGGATTGAGGATTGTATATTACCCGGTCCTGATTACCGAAGGAAAGTGGAGGCAGAAATAGTAAGAACAATGGATGATGATTCATTTTTCCTTAGTTCTCACAGCGATCTCTACCCCCGTGAACTTAAAGTATTTGAGCAATTATTTTTTCGGCAATCAAATCAAAATGTAACTGAAAGACTTCGTTTGCACGGTGGGAAAAAGGCATTTGATAAATATGGTGACTTGCTCGCAAGTACCTTGCCTTAAATAAAGAAAAAGTGACTTACAAAAGGTGATCTTTTTGCATTTGTACTAACTCCTTAATTCCTTTTTCGGATAATGAGAGGAGTTCGTCTAATTGTGTCCGTGAAAATGTAGCTTCTTCACCGGAAGATTGAATTTCCACATACTGTCCGGATCCGGTCATCACTACATTTGCATCAACCGATGCATCTCGATCTTCAGGGTAGTCCAAGTCGAGGACACAACGATCTCTATAAACGCCAACACTTATTGCTGCAAGGTGATCAATAATAGGGTCCTCCTTTAGTTTCCCCTTAGCCAAAAGACCATTTATGGCAATGCGGGTCGCCAACCAGGCACCAGTTATTGATGCAGTTCGGGTACCGCCATCTGCCCTAAGAACATCGCAGTCAATCCAAAGAGTCTTATCAGGGAATTTTTTTAAGTTGAGAACCGCACGAAGTGACCTTCCGATCAATCTCTGAATTTCAATATTCCTTCCATCCTGTTTTCCCTTGCTGATTGGGCGATCTTTTCGGGTCAAGGTTGCATATGGAAGCATGGCGTACTCAGCTGTCAGCCAACCGCCACCCACCTTTTGTTGCCTCATCCAGCCAGGGACCCGATCTTCAACCATGGCGGCACAAATAACCTGTGTATTCCCATAAGAGCAAAGGACTGACCCATTTGCGTGAGGTGCAATATCAGTTTTAAAACTGATATTTCTCATTTCATCAATTGCCCGTCCAGATGGACGGACAAAAACTTCATTCAATTGTTCGGCTAGATCAGATGTCTCTTGGTTGTCAGGTTTCATAAAAGGTTAGGGGTTCTGGGTTTATAATTTTTGTGCCGTTACCTTTCAGTGAATCCATGAACCATTGACGTGCGTCCGGATCTCCATGGGTAAGGAAGATTGTTTTAGGCGATAGCTTCTGAGCGTACGCAAGCAGTTGCTCACGATCGGCATGTCCGCTTAAATCAAATTGGCGAATATTTGCCTTAATATTCTCGATGTGATTGTAGGCTTCAAATTCGAATGATGAATCCTTCTGACTTGCGAGTAATTTACCCCCCGGTGTTGATGGATCACAGTAACCGACAAAAAGAATAGAATTATGTTCATCGCCCAGCATCGAGGAAGCCATTACATAGGAAGGAGTATGTTCGACCAGCATTCCACTACTTACTAAGTAAATCCCCTGCATCGGAGGGGGTTTCCCCGGTTCGATATTCCGTGGAACTGGTTGAGCTCCTAGACTCCTTAATACTTTGCGATTAAACCTTATACGAGTGGTATTTTTTGATATTTGATGGAAGTGATTCACTAAGTCCATTCCTAGTCCGGAGCAGAAGACCGGAGTTTTAGGGAGGGCTCCTCGTTTCATAGCTTCATCGATGACCACAAGCATTTCCTGCATCCGGCCAAGAGCAAAGACAGGAATGAGAACGGAACCACCTTTTAACAGTGAATTCCTTGACTCTTCAAGCAGGTGAACAATTTCAGCCTCCCTTTGACGTGACGGATCTCTTTGGGATAAACCTCGAGTCGTTTCCATTACGAGAGTGTCTACTTTTTCAAGAAGCGGTTCAGCTCCGTCAAGTGTCCGCTGACCGTCAAAAAGTATGTCTCCAGTAAAAAAAACCCGTTCCTTAGGACTCTTGATTTCCACAGAAACAGCTCCCGCTACATGACCGGCGTGGTGAAGGATGACATCAATGGATCGACCGTTTTTCTCAAGAGTAAAGGGTTGCTTGATTGAGAGTATTTTCATTCGGTCATA
>JABGWZ010000124.1 GCA_018675995.1 Opitutia bacterium
ATGCATCCAGCCATAATTTCAACCAAGAAAAATCGATAGGAGTAAAACCAGCTGCACCAGGCTGAGGAGAGAAGGGAACAGAAGCTGTGCTCCAAACTGAGCCAACCTGATTTGTTGCCTCCACTCGCATATAATAATCTCTCGGAAATCCCAACCCGCTGGTTATTTCACCAATAATCGCTCCAACTTTAGCTTCATTGATCACAATTGATTGTGACCAAGCAATCGGATTGGTATCACCATCTTCTTCTCCCCAGTAAAAAGTGACGGTTGTATTCTCGTCTCCACCCGTACTCTTGAGCACGGTATTAAATTTTGCCCCAACCAATGAAGTTTCTGATACCCCATACACTTCACTTAAAACGGGTAAAGTTGTGTTGGCATCGGTAGTGAAAGAAGCTGTATTGGACCATGAAATACCACCAGTGCCGCCATTATCATTATTTGCCGAAAAGGAATAGTAATACAGAGTACTTGGAGACAGTTCCTTAATCAAATGAGCGATCGTACCCTTACCCCGAGCACCAAATGAAAAATTATTGTCCCAATTTCCAGCCACATTCCCACCATCTTCGTCCCCCCAATAAAGTGAAACTAATGGATCCTGCCCTCCAGTTTGTATAACTGATCCGAGTATATTGGCAGTTCTCGATGTTACACTTGAAGGTGGCAATGCAGTAAGCTGAGAAGCAGTATTGGATATTGTTAAATCAAGAATACCATAAGTTGCGAATGCTGGGTTGCGGGCAAGTACGGAAACTTTATAATTTCCACCCACGCTTGGAGTTCCAGTAATTTTGTAAGTGGTTGTCGTTTTGCTTTGATTGTATCTATGCGATTCGGGCAAATCAGAGCGCAATCCCCACTTATGAGCCAAATAGCCTTCGACCTCTTCCACATCTGCATCACTGAGGGAAGAGCTGTAAATAAGTAACTCTCCCAAGTTGCCAATCCATTGTCTCTCGGTAATTCCTCTATCATAACCAAAGCAATCCGCGTCGGCATTACCTGTTGTTCTGACACTAACAATAGAGAGATCATTTGGATAATCAGTCGTAATTCCGTCAATCACGGAACCATTCAATTGTGTAATACCATATTTAATCCAAGATCTGGTCCAACCATTACTCGACCAAAATTTACCATTATTTTGATTATGCCAATTGGGATGTTTTGTTGAATCACTGAGCATGTATCGCAAACCTGAGCCATTAACACTCGAATCCTGAGAAATGACCCAAAAAACAGTTCGAATATTGGTAAGCATAGAAAATTTGTGCCTCTGTCCATTTGCGTTGTATTCCATTAATGGAAGTCCATTCTGAGCGTTAGGTATTACAGATGGACTTCCTGTTTTAATAGCATTATTTCCATTTGAACTTCTATCCTGCCAAGTGCCAGATGATGCTGATGAATGGTTAGCGTCCAGCCAAAGTTCAAGGTTGGAAAAGTTATTGGGTGTAGAAGTCGGATTTCTCTGTGTTGTAACAGTAGTCAAATTTAAATCAGCAGGTATATTGAATACTGAAAAGTTTGCATCTTCCAGATTAGTACTCAGTTCAAAATCAAACGCTTGCCCAATATTGATTGATGTTGGCACAAGGTTACTGATAGTCGGAGTATCAGCAACATAGTAGGATTTGAATGGATGGTTATTAGGTAAATTACCTTGTAGTCCCCATTTTTGAGCAAGATATCCTTCCCTTTCCTTAATCTCATCATCCGAGAGAGATTTATTATAGATTATTAACTCAGCCAAATCCCCTTTAAAACATCGGCCGTTTATATTTCGATCGTTGGAAAAATTACTTACTTCGATATCAGATACCGCTCTGGAAACCAGGATATTCCAGGAGTAATTGATTGGGAGCTTGGCAGATGATCCGTGAATATCTGTACCATTTTTCCAAAATATACCATTACGAGCCCCATTTGGATTAGCATAAGTGGCAAATACATTAGTCCCCTGTGGGTGAAAGGGATATCTGTCATTGTCTCCAATCAACCATACCCAATTACTCTTTTCTGTTTTGAGTACCCAAAATATGGTACGGGCATCAGTTATTTCAGAAAACTCATGGTAATTCCCGTTCGACCCGTTGTAATTCATAACTGGTAGGTTATTCCACTCACCAGTCCATGTAGGACTTCCATTTTTTACTGCATTATTTCCCTGTCCGCTATTATCAAGCCAAGTTCCGGTGCCTGCAGATGAATCATTCGCATCCAACCACAAGACAGGACTGGGTATGGATGAAGCATTGGAAAGGGTAACAAACACTCCAACCTGATCCGAGACAAAGCGAACTAAAGAGTTTGAAACTGCGACACGGAAAAAGTAAGGTGTCTTTTCGTCCAAATCTCCAACAGCCAATGTAAATGGACCAGGATCTGATGCCCCGAGACTAAGGTTATGATCCCAATTTGAAAGATTAGTAAAATCAGCCCCTTGATCAACCTTACCCCAAACGATTGTAATTACAGGTTTCTCTCCCCCAGTAGAAAGGAGTTCCCCGACCAAGTTAGCACTGCTTTGTGAAATACTGGTTACATTAATATCGCCCAGAACAGGGGGTGACAGACCAAGGGTTTGCGAAAAAGTTGTGGTAACTTCACCAACTGGGTTAAAAGGTATAACCCCCAAACCGGTATTAACAATCCTTCCGGTTAAAGAAGCTGATGTATTTTTAAGGTTTGCCGGCGTTCTGTTTACGACAGAGGGAACAAAGGTACGGTTGGTATCAATGACAGGTGTACTGCCTGAAATAATTTCCTGCCCAAATGAAGGAGGGTCATTTGCCCACGGATGGGAAGAGGGGAGGGGAATCGCCCATTTGTGAGCAAGGTATCCTTCAATCTTCAAACGATCTCCCTCATCAAGCAAACCTTCAAAAATGAGGAATTCGGCAACCTGACATTTTGATGCTTCACTAAGTGAACCCCACGCTCCAAAGGAAAGTTTGCCAGGAATAAAATTCCAGTTGTTTGATCGATTCTTTCCTCCACTACGATAAGAGCCTTCGATAGCATCAGTCCAAACAGTTGAAGAAGGATCAGTGCTCACAGACCGCCCCTCGTGTAGAGTCTCGAAAATATGAAAGTTTGTATCAGATTCAAATCCCTGATCCACCCAACCATTGAAGTAATACCTTCCAATTAAGTTACCGTGGTGACCGAAAAGCCAATTTTGTCCATCCGAACTAATCACACGCTCACTGTCCCCACCGGTGTATCTCGAAACTCCAAAAGCTGAGTAGCCTTCATTGCGCCATAAATTAAGATCAGCACCTCTAAAATTATACTCCGAAACCATCTGAGATTTTCCGTCAAAGGTTACAACTGGCTTACCTCCGGCACCCTCTAATTTAATCGATGGGCTTCCCCGAGTCAGACTGGATGGTAAATCTCTTTCTCTTCCAGATTTATCTTTCCAGTAATTAATGTTTTGCCCATCTAAAGCCCAGGACTCCTCGTTGTAATTACTCGTCAACCCTTCGTCATTATTAAGGTCAGTCGCATCGAGCCATAAAGCTAGGCTCATTGGCAAATCCAATTTATTGGCTTGTGTACGGATAATAAACTCCTTACCAGTCCAATCAAATCCGACAGAATTTTCTGCATACAAACGAATAAAGTAACGTTCGTCAGGGGCAAGTCCCCCAAGGACTTCAACACCTGCACCAATTCCTCGCTTTCCTAAATCCATACGGTAAGTCCATGCATAAAAATCGGTCCCCCGATCAACCGTGTCAGCAAGAATGTAAAGAATAGGATTTTCTCCTCCAGTTGCATTGACCTCGAAGGGAACAGAGAGAGAGGTGGAACTAAGCATTTCTGGCACTGACATCACAACCTTGGGAGCACTTGGTGTGATAGTAAAAGAGTATTGCTGGTCAGCCCGGTCTCCATTTGGATAAAACGCACTGATTGTTGAAGTAAATTCTCCAGACACAGATGGTGAACCAGTTAAATTACCGTCCACTGAACTCATAATAATTCCGCTTGGCAAACCTATGGCTGTAAATGCCAAGGGTGTGCCAGTAACAGAAAGGTCATGAAAAAATGGCTTGTCAGCAGCTAATGTAAATCGGGACAAAGAAGTAAATGCCGGCACACCCGTCACACCAGAACCTGATATAGTTGGAAATACAGGAGAGGTCTTTTGGTTATCATACTCTGCCTTTATCCAATCAGCTGAACGGCTAACTTTTGCCAACCGCATTTCATCAAATGAAATGGGAACCAGTCCCTGCCCAAAATACCAGTCCTGCCTGGATACTGTCTCAGCTAAAGTTCCAGATTGGAAAGGTTTCATCGCAGTTTGGTTTCCATCTTCAAAAATTTTGATTACCCCGACTTGATTATCTACGGTTACAACTATGTGCTTCCATGTATCAGTTGTAATTTCCTTAGCAGAATTGAGTAATTCGGGTCCACCCTCTAGGTTATGAAATACAGAAATATTTGCATCGTTAATTGCAATCCTTTCAGATGCACCATGCTTAGCAAAAATCGACGCACTCACATCTGAAGAAATAGTGCTATCAAAAGGAACTGAGAAAAATCCGTCTTGGCTCGGGTTGCTCGGATCAATAATTTCCCAGTCTGCACTTGGTGTCTTAATCGAAGGTTTTAATCTTGACCCACCCCAACCCTCACCATGTGCGAATGCGATCTTATATCCTTGACCAGCAGATAGCTCATAAAGTCCGGAATCGAAAGTGTCTCTGCTGTAGGTATGCCGAACAACAATTAATTCGTCACCTTTGAAACCGTTCCTTTCGAAAATTCCATCTCTATCTAAATCCAGCCAAATTGCGTTTTTGTCATCTGGGTGCTGAATCCTAAATTGATAGTTGCCATCTTCTTGTGGAGTAAACTTCGCCACAAACAAAGTCATATAATTATCATTTCGATTAATCCCAATATCACTATTCTTGAAGTCGTTATCTCCATCCAGATATAAACCTTCTCGAGGCCCAGATTTCATGATCCGGCTTCCGCTTGGAGTAAGATTTTTGAAAGATTCTATATTATCGAAGTATGGGTCAGTTGGTTGTATAAGGTAACCTGATGCATAAACCGCATTTTCAGCTTCAGTTGGTGGTTCTTCCTGAATTTGAATCCAAGAAGAAAATGTGAAACTTTCTTCGTGTAAATCATCAATTGAATAAGAAGAAGGAACACGCAAAAACTTTTCCACGCCACCTGATAGAAATCTGCCAGCCCCAATTACTGCACCATCCCCGTAACCAAACTCATCTTCTGCATGATTTCGGAAAACGCTGGAATCAGTCAAAACATCGATTTTACCCAATGCTCTCAGATGCCAGACTGCCCGAAAGCCATTATCCCATGTTGACCCATCCCCAGTATATTCAGGTGGAGATGCAGCGAGAAGTGAGTTACCCCAATAAGCAGTAATTACTGTTGAGCTATTTAAATCAATTGTCTTAACCCAAGTTGTCAGGCTGTTGGTTGAATGGTCTATTTCATCTATTTCATACTGCAGTTCACGTCCAAGTTGATCATAAATTCTCAAATCGTAACAATTTGGGGATGAAAAACTCTTTAAACTAAAGTTAGAAACCGAACTGTCCAAACGAAGTAAGAAAGGAAAATCCTTTAAGGTTGTGGAACCCGTGTAACCAGAACAGTTAAATTCAACAAAATGGGAAAATCCGCTTTTATCAATGAAAGACAAGGTAAGGATTCCTTGATCCTCACCTGAATTGTTTGCTGCAGTGACTGTGATCTGATAAATACCTCCCTGCAAAGGAGTTCCAGAAATCTCTCCTGTACTGGTATTGATTTCAATGCCTGGGGGTAAACCTAGCGCAGAAAATGTACTCGCACTGGGAAATACCTTTACTGTGTAGGAAAATGTTCCCTCTTTAGCAAAGCCTTCTGCGACCTGCCCCTGTATAAGCGTGGGTGGTCCCTCAACCTGACCTATCAGAGTAAAATTAGAGTCTGGTCGCTGACTTTCGTAAGATGCCAAGATAGAATCCTCACTTTCCATCGTAAAACTCATTCGCAGTTCATCAAGCAATCCATGCCACCTGTTCCACCCATTACGATTGGCACCGATCCGAAAAGTTTCCACTTCTCCACCAAATGGCCTTGTTCTATTAAATCCCTCATGCCACTTCTGCCCGTTTCGATAGACATACATCGCACCTGCATCGACATCTTTTTGAAAAGTCCAATAATCCCACTGCCCATCAGGATTTTCAAAAGGTTTATCAATATTGTCGGTGGAATTTTCGTAACCAGCCTGCCAGTAAAGTTTGGCATTATAGGGGAAATGAATGTTTAAAGATCGGCCCTGAGCGGAACCTGATTCAAGAATCGAAGTATCCAAAGTAGAATCTATCTTATCCCCACCAAAACTCCAAAAGGAAATAGTAATCTGCTTGTCATCTACCTGAGGGTGAACAGAAACAGGCAGGTCAACATAATCATCAACTCCGTCAAAAGAAAGTGCAGTACCAAACAAACCCGGCACCCTAACTTCATCAAAATTATAAGGTACTCCATGAGCACTTAATCGGGACTCCTTGATTGTACTGGTGCCTGTTCCGTCCATGTGCCAAACGACATGATAATTATCCCAGACACTTCCATCTTTACAGTAAATGGGCTGTTGAACTGAATTAACATTTCCCCATACTGCCTGAAGAGTTGTATTTTGATCAAACTCAGGCAGTAAAACCCAAAAACTAGAAACCCCAACTGGATTCCAAGTAACAGGTTCATATTTCAATTCTCTCGATCTATTGTTATCTAAAAATCTTAGATCATAACCAAAAGGGGATGCAAACTGATCATAGGAAAATCCTGATACAGATGAATTTAGCTCAATATAAACAGGGAAATGCGTAAGCGTATTTTGATAGGTCAACCCTGGAAAAGTAATAGAAGTGGAATATTCCCAATCGGAAAAATCAGTTATTACAAATTGAATATTCTTGGCATAGGTGCCGTTTAAATTAGATGCTTCAATTCGTGCGGTAACAGCTCCTTGCTCTGTGGGGGCTCCATGGATTAAACCTGATGTGGAGTTTAGTTCCA
>JABGWZ010000067.1 GCA_018675995.1 Opitutia bacterium
CTTCGACCCGGCAAAGGGATGCAAGGGGACGAAAGTCAAATTCCATGGCCGGAAGAGTCTTCACGGTGGTCGATGTCAACATAACTGTAAGAGCGAATCTCTTAAACCCATTCATCAATCAGATGTAATCTTAAGCTGACCTGAAGTCGAATCTGTAAATAGACTAAATCATCAGCCTTGTGTTTAAATAATTAACTCAAAATAAGTTTCTTGATTGTAACTTAATGATAGTTGATTATCAATTGGGTCATGTTAGATACTTTCAAGTTTTCGATAGTTAGCGTTTTAACTGTATCAGTTTTGTTTGGTAACGCTGAGCTTGAGCCGATGGAGGTTTCCGCCCTTCGGTTAGAAACCGAAACCAAGAATTTGCCAGCTCGGGTTCAAGTTATCGATCAAATTGTTATTGAGAAGTCGGGTGCAACGGATTTAGTCGGTTTGTTGCGGAAGGAAGCAAACCTGCAAGTACGATCAACTTCGGGTAATTCAGCAAGAGCATCTGTTTCCATGGGTGGTTTTGGGGATAACGCGGGGCACAGAACTTTAGTTTTATTGGACGGACACCGGTTGAATGCTTTTGATCTGTCACCAATCAACTGGCACTCTATCCCACTCTCTATGATCAAATCGATAGAGGTGATTCGTGGAGCACAGTCCGGTACCTATGGTAACCATTCGATTGGTGGCGTGATCAAGATTAATACCAAGCTACCCAATGAAAAACCATCTGGATCATTGAAGGTCAGTGCCGGGAGTTTTGACTCCTTTAATACAAGTGGAGCCTATTCTCAAAGATTGGGAGAAATTGGACTGACGATTTTTGGAGAGCGGGCAGAATCGGATGGATACCGAGTGAATGGAGATCATCAGACAGATGCCGGTGGGGTGAGGCTGGACTGGGGAGGCAAATCCGACTTTCGGGGTTACCTCTCTTGGAGTTTGTCGAATAGTGCTTTTGGTTTACCCGGAGATTTGAATGCCAGTGCTTTAGCTTTGGACCGGAGGCAAACCAAGGATTCAAACGCCAATGATAGAGGACTGGAAAAGTCTTCCCATGGAAGGGTTGGACTTACCTATAAGATCAAAGATAATTGGAGCTTGGAAAATAGGTTTGGATACGAAGATCGTAATTTGGCAGCTGATATGCCAAGCCAGTCAGGATATCTTTCGAATGCTGATTACAAAACATTTTCCTACAGCCCGATTCTGCATTACCATGCTGAGGAGTTGGATTATTTGATAGGCATTGACTACTTCAAGGGTGAAATGGACCTCAATGCTAATTACACCGATTATAACGGCGATGCTAGTCGAGATTATGAAAGAACAACAACCGCCTTTTTTACATCGATCCGTCACTCCATTTCAGAAAGATGGGATTGGATCGGGAACCTAAGGTATCAAAAGGGGGAGAATGAACTGGCATATGCAGGAACAACATTGCGGGATGTAAATGATGAAGATTGGGCTAGCGGTGTTGGATTAGTTCGTAAGTTTGGAGATGAAGGCAGGGTTTACACTTCTGCTCGTCGCTTTTTTCGCTATCCGTCTACAGATGAGTTGGTTACATTTGGCTCTTCCTTTCCTTGGCCTCCAATTAATCATCCAAATTTAGTTCCAGAAAATGGATATGAAGTCGAATTGGGATTCGACTTGAATGGAAAGAGCATTTTGCTGAGCGGGCGAGTATTCAGGCAATGGATGGAGCAAGAAATTATTTTTGATAATGTCTCTTTTCAAAATGTTAATTTGGATGATACTGGACGGCTTGGCTTGGATTTATCTTTGATTTGGGAATTAGCTGACTACGCAAGCACAGGAGTAAGCTACGAATTTGTTCGTGCTGAAATCGAGAAAGGAACTTACAGAGACTCGAAAATACCTTTAACATCTGAATCACTTGTGAGGCTTTTCCTTGAATTACAACCCTCAGACTCCTTATTTTTAAATGTTGGAGGTTCCTACGTCGGTGGAAGTTTTGTGGGAAACGATTTGTCCAATGACGATAATAAAATGGAAGATTATTGGTTATTTGATCTTGGGGTAAATTATGAATTATCAGAGGGTGCCATTCTTTTTGGTGGTGTGGAGAACTTATTGGATCAGGAGTACTTGTCTACCGCTTATGGCACAGCATTATATCCGGGGGAGGGCAGGAAAGCGACAGTTGGTCTGAGCTTTTCCTTCTAAGCTATTCGCTCATCCACACTCTGGGCACATACCGTACAGCATAACCTCGAAGCCCTGCACATTAAATCCCTTTGGGACTTTGGCAGGAGGTGTATTTTTGGTCGTATCTGCCAATGCATAAAGCTTATCACAAGAACGGCAGGTAAAGTGAACCTTGTCTTTGCCGTCAACCCATTCATAGCGTGGAGGTTGTCCTGGATAGTCTACCCCTACAACCTGCATTGATTCACAAAGTGCTTTTAGATGGCGATAAATGGTGGCAATTCCAAGCTGGGAAATATTCTGGGACGCGAACTCATGAATTTCTGATGGAGTAAGTGGGCGACCCGCAGAGCGAATCACCTCTGTTATGACTTTTGCCTGTTTAGTGTTTCTTTTCATCCAAAAAAAAACTACTTAGCCTTTGAAGTATTTTTGGCTCCTTCGATAGTTTTGTTCTTAAGAATTTGTACATCTTTTTTGATCTCCGCAAAGGTCGGCTTTTCCATACGGTCAATAAATAGAACTCCGTTTAGATGGTCGACTTCGTGCTGTATACATCGTGCCAGCAAACCGTCGCATTCAAGGGTGTGTTCAA
>JABGWZ010000156.1 GCA_018675995.1 Opitutia bacterium
TGATGAAATAATTACTTTTTCTAAAACCCACCTAAATGGAGCTGAACTGTTTGCTAAAGTAGAATCTAGTCCAAGGGGAAATGATGGCAACCAGGAGTTTTTTATCTGCTGGAAAAAACTAATATCTAATCAGCTCTAACAAACTCTTCAAATAAAAGATTACCTAAAACAAGATCTCTAGCTCTTCCTGCCCTCGTAATCTCAATTTCATTTTCTCTTGCTTCAATATCTATTACATCAAGTTGTTTGTCTATGAGCGAATAAACATCGTTTAATCTAGCAAAAACAACCGACTCCCCAGATCTTTCAAGCTCTACCCAACCAGCCCCCAATTCAAGGTTAGGACAAGCCTCAGCTAACTGCAAAGACAAGGCCCGGTTTTTGTTATGCTCATCCTGTTCATCTCGCATATCTTCGATCAAACCATCAATCTCCAGTTTCCTCTCAATCTGTTGAGCTGTCGAATTCTCATCTCTTTCCGCCTTGGAAATGACTTCTCTTTCACCTTCTAACCTATTAAGTTTGGAGGTTAATAATTCCCCTTTTCTGTTAAAAGAAACTTCAAGGCTAGAAACATTTTTACCGTCAATCGACAGTGCCCTTCCAAGTTTAGAAAGAGGAGATTTAATTTCCCCATCTTGAAGTTTACTTAAAATACTATCAGCCAAATCTGAAAATGCATCCAAATTAAGTTCTTTAACATATTCTCCATATAAATCGGAAAAAGAAGCCTCTTCATACAATCCAGGTCTCTCACTTGTTTTTGTATCAAGTAAAAAAACAGAAAAACCATCACGAGTAGCACGAATGGAACGGGTGAAAAATAGATTTTCAGTTAAAGATGATACCTCCTCTAAAGGTTCGCGATTAGAACGTCTTTCACTCTCCCTTCGTTCGAGACCTAAAATCGAAGTCTGTAACCCCATTTCCTTGGAACTAAATGAAATCTTCCGCTCAACCCCGCCACTTTCTGCAATAAGAGTTCCAAGTTCAATTGAATTTCTTTTCTTGGTAAAATTAGAATACCTATTTCTAAGACGATCGCGAATACCATTAATTTTGTCCAAGAATTGTAAGGATGCTTCCTTTGCAAGATCTCGTGCATCTTGTTCTGCATCTGCTCGATCTTCTTCAATAATCCTAAGTCGGATTTCTTCTCTTACTTCTTCAAAATCGACCCTATCCAATTTTGATGCATTTTTTTCTAAATCTAGGCTCGAAACAATTTCACCCTCGGGTCCCTCTGCTCCTTCTGTGGAAAAACCATTCGGTTCGGGTGCAACGGGTGGGCGGTCAAACTGATCACGATTTAAATCAAAATAAGATCGAATTCGCGATTCTGAAGGCTCCGGCGGTATAGAAATAAAATTTCCAGAAGGAAAGCTAACCATCGTCGCGAAGGTTCTTGATGGTTCAAGAAATTTCGGGGCTTGATTATTATCATCGTGAAAACTTTTTAATCTGCCACTTAAAATATCAACCACCTCAATTAATTCAGTAGATGGGATAAATTCAGGAAAAGATCTAGGCAATTTTGATGTAATAGGTGAAATAACAAGCTCGCCATTAACTATATCAGTTTCAAATTCAAAACTGTTATCCTCAAAAACTTCCAGTAAGTTTTTAAGTGTGCCACTTAAATCAGAACCGATCTGTACTTGAACATCGCTAGAATTAATGTCAGAAACCTCTTTTACAAAAAGAATTCTGGATTCGATAGACCCATAACTAACTTTAATCGAATCATTCAACTTCGGTTGGTCGCGTATAAGAATTTTAAACAACTGCGGGTTTAAAGAATTTGAGGCAGATGCATTGAGTTTTAGAATATCGGCTTTCCATCCAAAACGATCTCTGAACATATCTAATTCTGCCTCCTTGGATAATGTATATCCGCCATTCGAAAAAACCCCATCAACCTGACTGGCTCTAAAGTGCTGAAACAAGCTATACTCAACATACCTAGAGGACACTCCCTGGCGTAGTCCAACAAAATTCAAAACCTTGGTGCGATTTCCCTCAGTCTGAAGAGAAGGCGCTAAGCTGCTTACATACTTATGAAAACCATTATTTATTCCGATATGATTATCTTCATCTGATAAGTATTTCCAAGACCTAGCTATTCCATCCATGACTAACATAGCACGGATAGAAGCTTGTGAAAAAACAGCCTCATACATTCCAGATCTCGCAATCTCGCGTACTTTAAAATCTTTGGGTAATGTTGGCCAAGATTGAATAAAGCCAAACAATTGCTGAACTGCATTCCTATCAACATTTGCTTGATCCCCTTGGAACGCAGCCTGCAATTGACCCCTTAGTGAATTAAGAAATTGCTCATCCGCGTTAACCATAGCATCCGCAAGTGGAGGAACGATTGCACCCAGGTCAGATGCAATTCGGTTCTGCACATTTAAAACCCTCATTTGGTCAGGATCATTGAGGTCAACTCCGTAAAATTCTTCTTTTTCATAAGAAGGGTCCGGAAAGAAATCAAAAACAGATGTGCCTTGTGCAAGGTACAAAACAAACGCAATGATCACGACGAGAAGAAGTGGGAAAATCACTAGTTTTCCGCCTTTCGAGATTAAATTTTGAAGTTTAGTAATCATGAAGATTTAAATGAAAGAAATTATATATAATGAACTAGAACCAAATAACGTCAAACCTTTGGAGATTAATTAAGAAGAGACTAAAAGGGTCGTAATTTTGGCTGATCCGAAAAAATAAGTGAACTCATCCAACTCTGCCTCATAGAACCATCATCTTTCTTAAAAGGCCGAGTTATAATCATTTTTTCCAAATGTAGATAATTCCCATCGCTTCCCCATGAAAGAAAATACTTGTAAGTTTCTGATGGAACATTTTTCCTAACTTTTCCATCTAACTCTAATTTAACTGTGACGGTAATTTTGCTCCCATGCCATTTCCAATCTCCTTCAAAAAGATTACCCTCTCCCATAGTCTCAATTTCGACTTTTCCCTCTTCTAAAAACGAAATTAAAAAAGGATAACCCTTTTTTCGGGATTTACCTTCATTCCTCATTAAGAGGATTGGGCTTCCATCGTCATTTGATAGTCCGTTCTTTGTTTGAAATGCATAGCGAACTCCTTTTTTAATGAGGAAATATTCAGATGGTTGCTTCCCGTCCGAAAAGAAAATGCTTCGGTATCCATCTTCTATCTTCCAATTCCCCTCCCGAACAACTTCTTTCATATCCGGGTGCTGAAAAAAAAGCGTGCTTACTAAACCCTCAGGAACTTGTTTAAGAACGACAGTGATTTCACATAGTTGTTCATTTGCTAAAAGAGGACCTTCAAAAACTTCGTATTCCCAGTCTTTGATTTCTCCCTTAAAGCTACCTTTGGGATCATTTTGCCCACAGGAAGAGAAGCAAAATATAATCAGAAACAAACTTATTTCCTTGTTATATTTTCTGAGTTTCCCAAAGGTCATCTTAATAAATATTATAAAAGTTTAAATTAATTCAATTGTTTAAGTTAATAGACTCAGTAAGTTTTTTTAGTTCTCGGTTGTATAATAAACTTGCTAGTGAAAAACCAATTGCAAAAAAAAGCGACCAACTTATGCCACTTTCACTATCTTTATCAAAAACGATCTTAGACTTTTTAATCTTTCCTCCTCCAAATTTTATTCTTTCTTCAGGATATAGTCGAGTCGTGCCATCTTCCCCAACAGCTGGAACATAGACATGATTATTATCTTCCCTCTTAATTAATCGAAGTGAATCGCTGTCGTTATTGTATTCCAGAAAATCATACCAAATAGAATAGTCCTTTTCTGATGTGCTACCTTTTCCAATAAATTGCCAAAGTTTTTTCCCGCTCTTTTCTTCAAGACTTTTTTTAAATCGCTTAAATTTTAATTTAAGCAGTCCATTCTCTCTTTTCCATTCACCAACAACATCCTGCCCTCCGCCACCACCTTCATCATACATCCCCGGCACGATGCCCCAGGCTTGCCCACTCCACAATCCAACCCCTAATTGATACGAATCGAGGGCACCCTTTAGTGAATACTCTGTCCAGGGTGTTGGTGCGAAAAAAAGATAGGTCGAGTAAAGCAGGAAAAAAGCAAAAGATAAACATCCTACGAGTCCGGTGATTCCACGCTTTGTCTTCAATGAGGCTGCCTGTTCATCGAGCTTAAATTTCCTTTCCTTTTTTAATCTTAAATCTTCACTTTCTTGAGCTGAAAAGCCCTTAACCTCAACAACTTTAACCCCAAAACAGGAAATATCTCCCACATTAGGTAATGCTTCCATTGAATGAGCACAGGATTCAAAACCTTGTACACCGTTCTTTCCAACTGCCCGAAAAGACCATTTTTGCCAATCCTCCCACGACGAAATTGGCTTTGAATTTGCGTTAACTTTATCAATTAACCAAGTAACTAATTTACCCATAGCAAATAAATCCCAGCTCTCATCAGGAACTTGATTGTATTCAATTCCTTTAGGGCGAAATTTATCCCCTTCGATAAAAGAATCCCTGCCATCTAAATTTTGAATAGAAATATCTTCTCTGTCTTCTTTTGAAAGACCCAAAGGAGTAAACAAATTTAGTCGGTAAAGCCCTAATTCTGTGACAGCACTCTCCCACTCACCTTGTACATTTCTTTGAACTAGAATATTAGTTGGTTTTAAATTACCGTGACATACTCC
The DNA here is from genome assembly GCA_018675995.1 of Opitutia bacterium. GTDB lineage: Bacteria > Verrucomicrobiota > Verrucomicrobiia > Opitutales > Seribacteraceae > Seribacter. The sequence goes on from JABGWZ010000156.1 coordinate 4,686, forward strand.
AGCCAAATGAGCCTTATAAATGCCGCGATGTAAAGATACCATCAATGAAAGCATTTGCTGAGGAGTAACCTCGTTCGGCAACAATTCGCAAAGATCTTGCAAATTACGGACTTTCCTTTCAGTTGTGCCTTCATTTATATAATTTGATGAATTTTCTAATCCGTCAATCCATGAATAACGAATCCAGTGCTTCCATTTTGTAACTCCAAACCCTTGCACAGGCCAAATTCCCTTACCCTCAAGCTGTTCAATCGCCTGAACTTCTTGCATGAAATAATCCTGAAAACCTTTTCGCTCGGAAACTTCTCTCGAAATCAACTTGATATAAAATTCACTATCTCTGACTTGGCCTTCCGTGCCAATACTGTGATAACTTTGACCACATGAGCCTTCACCAAGCCAATCGAGAATCCGAGTGGGTCCAATTCGAGTTCCTGGAGAGAGCATAGCGTTAGATCAAGAATTCAATTATCAGCCCCAATTTAATTTGTTTCGTAAAACTTTAAAATGAGAATGATTTAGTAATTCCAAAAGGCTGAATTTTTCCTTTGATACAGAAATCTGGACAGGAAATGCAGGCCTTTCAATGAAAGCAGGTTGCCCATCGGCCGAGACCAATGGGTCATCAACATTATCCAAAGCTACAACTTTAAGTGAAAGTCCGGCTGGAAAAACAACACTTCTACTCGTTAGCGTATGAGCAGATATAGGGGTCATCATAACAACCTGAGCATCAGGATGAGCAATTGGACCACCTGCTGCAAGATTGTAAGCGGTCGAACCTGTGGGTGTTGAAAAAACAATTCCATCGCAAGCATAATCCGCAATCCGTTCATTATCTACATAGACTGAGAACCTAGCTAATCGACCATTTGTTCCGCTTTTGACAACCAAATCATTTAGAGCCAATTTCGATTCTCCGCCTGCCTCACAATATCCAATCATACTAAGCTGCCTAATCCGATATTCGCCTGAAAAAAGAGCAGGCAGAGACTCATCCATTTCTTCAGGAGAAAATGTGGCTAAAAAACCCAACTTGCCGTGTCGTATTCCCACAACTGGCACATCATACCGAACTGCTTCTTTCATCATTCCAAGCAATGTACCATCACCGCCGACAACAAAGCAGGCGTCAATACCCTTTATAAATCCCAGTGGACAGGGAAACTCAGAGGTTTTAATAGAAGTTACACCATATCCGTCTGCGATTTTTTCAAGCCTCAAAGCCAAGTCAACTGCACCCGGTTTAGATGCATTTATAACAATAGCAATTTTCTTTAGGGGTTTCAAATTTATGGATTTAAAATGTTCATATTCTTAATCTAGCCAAAAGATAATGAAGCGGTCAAGTATCCGAAGTCCAATTTAGATCAGAAATACACAATTTGTGATCATTTTTTGGTGTAAGACTTGTGTCAGGGTTATAATATTTCCGAAACCATTTTCTTTGCTTGGAAACTAACTGACGAGTGGAAATATTAATATCCTGAATAAGGTCCTCTTTATTTCTTACCCCCCTTAAATAAGCCAAAACCTGACGATAACCGATTGCATTAGATGCGGGATAATTCTCTAATAAACCTTGCCCAATTAATCCTTCTACCTCGTCAATCAACCCATTCGCCAGCATTAATTTTGTTCTTTTTTTTATTAATTGCTCGAGTTCGCTATTCTCCCGATCAACTAGACAGGTTTTTTTTTGAAAGTCCGAATATGGAATAGGTTTTTTCCTAAATTCCTCTTTCAACTCAACGATGCTCAACCCCGAAGCCAAACACCTCTCTAAACTCTTTATTAAACGAATCGGATTGGCTTGATCGAGTTCTCCTAAGCCCTTAGGGTTTAGAAGTTTTAATTCTTTAAGTAAACCTTCCAACCCATGTTTTTGGTAAGTTCTTTCTACTAAATTTTTAATTTCTTCACTCACGGATACCCCATCTACAATCGATGCAAAAAAAGATCGTAAATAGAATCCACTGCCCCCAACAACCAGTATTTTTGAATTTCTAGAATAAGCATCTAAAATAACCTTCTTCGCATAGTTTAAATACTGAGAAACATCATAACGCTCGCCCACATTAACCAAGTCAAGTCCATGGTGCAAAACCCTCTCCCTTTCAGCAATTGTCGGCTTTGCAGAGCCTACATCCATTCCTTTATAGATAGCAACTGAATCACAGGATAAAATTTCTGCTCTGTTTTGCTCGGCCCAATCCAAAGCTAAGTTTGTTTTACCGGAAGATGTTACTCCCGCTATAAAATAAAGCGTTGAGCATGTCCGATTCACTTTAAAACTTAGTGGTTAGGAAGGATTGATCATAACCCAGAAGACAAATTTTTTGCTCGTTCTCCGATTTTTTGAACAATCACAGATGGGTCTTCAAGATTTCCCGAAATACAATTTACCAATGTACTGCCGATCACCACTCCATCAGCAATTTTACCAACCGCACTTGCCTGTACCGAATTTGAGATTCCAAAGCCAACCACAACTGGAAGATCTGTGTGTTTCTTTATATTCGCGACTCGGACTTCCAAATCGGAAGCTAATTCTTTTTGTTCACCGGTGACTCCAGCCCTAGAAACATAATAAATAAAACCAGAAGTACTCTCGATAATTTTGGGTATCCGCTCCATTGGTGTAGTTGGAGCAACGATAAAAATATTTTTCAATCCTTTTTCACGACAACATGAAACTAATTCGTCAGCTTCCTCAGGGGGAAGGTCTAAGGTCAGCAAACCATCCACACCAGCGGCAACAGAGCGATTAACATATTCTTCAATTCCCTGGGAGAAGACCAAGTTATAATAGGTGTAAAAAACGATGGGTATCTGAGAAAACTTCCTTATCTCTTTAACCAATCTAAAGACATCGTCTTGGCAACATCCTGATTCCAAAGCACGTTGGGCTGCTAGTTGGTTAGTCAGTCCATCTGCTAAGGGATCTGAAAAAGGCACTCCAAGTTCAAGTATATCCACTCCATTTTCGATCAAAGATTTGCAAATTAACAGTGAGGTATCGAAATTTGGATCGCATGCACACACATAGCCAACAAAGGCAGAACGGCCATTTTCTTTGCAATTTGAAAAAAGTTTCGCGATTCGGTCAATAGTCTCCATAAATATACAACATGCATCTATTCTCATCATCAGCACATTTGGCAATGGTAAAGCTTGTCTAACTGTATTTTATACAAGTGATTTTTTTATACCGATTTTTATATCCGATATTTTTCATCATTCTTTTGCCGTACTACTTAAGAAGAATATTTAAGCGAGGGGGATATGGAAAAAAAATTCGATATAGGCTTGGTTTATGGCCTAATTTACTCCCAAAAAGTTCCAATAAAAAAAGAATTTGGATACAGGCAGTCAGCGTTGGCGAACTTTCTTCCATAAATACATTGCTTCAGTCATTTATTATCGATCCCAAAATTGAGGTTGTATTGAGCGGAACCACAAGCACAGGTCAAATAATAGCCGAACAAAAACATGCTAAGCATGTTCTTGCATCTGGCCCTTTCCCTCTCGATTGGTTTCCTTTCTCATCCCTAGCCTGGTCTAGAATACAACCCGATCTTGCCATATGTGTGGATAGCGAGCTTTGGCCAGAACATATGCATCAGGCAAAAAAAAGAGCGATTCCTTTTTTCATAATTAACGCGAGGCTTTCTAATCGATCTTTTTCTCGACTGAGTTCATTGGGCATTTGTCGAAATCTATTAATTCCAAAAAACTTACGGATCCTAGCATCTTCTGAAAAACAAAAAAAAAGGTGGATCAAAATTGGATTAGACGAGAAGAAAACACGCAATACTGGAAACCTGAAAGTTGACATTGCACCCCACAACCCTACATCCAAAGAAATCAAGGTCAGGAAAAAGAAAGAACTTGGATTCCCAGCTTCATCTATTGTTTTAGTAGGAATTTCGACTTGGCCCGGCGAAGAAGAATTTTTATTACAATGCCTTATTGAGATTCGAGAAAAAAAATTAGATGCCAGACTCCTACTTATACCGAGGCATGCTGAAAGAAGAGATGAAATTCTAGGTAATCTCAACACCTCGCCATTTTTCTTTCAACAAAGAACCTGCCCTGATGAAAATCAGTCCGAAACTATAGTCTACCTGGCTGACACCACAGGCGAACTTAATCAGCTTATTCAATCCGCAGATCTCGCCTTTTTAGGTAAAACACTACCCCCAAGGCACGAAGGACAAAACCCCATTGAACCAATCTCCATTGGACTGCCATTGGTTGTAGGTCCAAAATGTACAAACTTTAGTGAAACTTGTGACGAATTATTGATGCGAGGTGCAGTGCAACAGGGCGAAACATCCGATAAAGTTAAAAAAATCATCCTTCAGTTATTTCAATCTAAAGGCCAAAGAGAAAAAATGAGAAAAGCCGGACTGGAATGGCGAAAAGAACAAGGCTCGCCCACCCGGAAAACATACGAAGAATTGCTAAATTATTTAGATTAACCTACTAAACCTTCGAGTTAACAAAGGAGACAATATCTTGAAGTAAAGGTTTTGGCCATATGTGCCAAGATGTTGTCCTTCGGATTAAAGAGGCATGTCCATGTGATTTATAAAGCTTTATTTTTGCGTCTCCTCCGGAATCGTTGATTTTTTTTGCAAATTTAAAAGCAAGTTCACATTGAATAATGGGATCAAAAAAACCATGCATTATAAAAAAAGGAGGAACTCCATTTTCCGCTTTTATTCCCATAGGCATCATTTTTTCGGGATCAAATTCACCAGGAAAGAGATTGCGATAAAGAAATTCCTTAGTTGGATCAAAATTAAATGGACATGCAATGGGAATAACCCCTTGGATCCAATCCAATCCGCCTCCAATTTTTTTTAAATATTGGGAATCAAGCCCTACTAAACTAACGCTGTGAGCTCCAGCTGAATGCCCCATGAGAAAAATTTTGTCACAATCTCCACCAAATTTCTTCACATTTCCCCGGGCCCATTTAACCGACAGAGCAACATCCTCGGGGAAAGAGGGAAACTTCGCTTCTGGGTATAATCTGTAATTTATGGTTACGAATAAAATTCGTTCACGGGCTAACTGTTTTCCAATAGAACGATGATAATCTTTTTGCCCCCAACGCCAACTGCCTCCGTGAACAAAAATCACAACAGGAGAACGATTACATTTTTCTGAAGTTACAACATCAAGGACTTGTTTCGAATTCTCTCCGTAAGAAAGATTAAGATGTTCTTCAATTGCAATCTCATCAGGCAACCAAGAAGCTCCAAAAGATACGAGTTGGATGCTCAAAAAGAGGAATATAATCCTAACTCTTAAAATCACACAGCGGGATAAAATGGGGCGACAGACCGGATTCGAACCGGCGACCCTCGGCACCACAAGCCGATGCTCTAACCAACTGAGCTACTATCGCCATAATTTAATGAGCCTATTTCTAAAGATGATCAAGGATTCGTCAACGAGAAAGCATGCCAAAAACAACCGAGCTTTCTTGACCAATTACCCAACCTCGGACATGATTAATCTTTTTTTACCATTATGTTACAAGCTGGAATTGTTGGCCTACCTAATGTAGGCAAGAGCACTCTTTTTAATGCCCTTACCAAAACCCGTAAAGCGGAGGCTGCCAATTACCCGTTTTGTACGATCGACCCAAATGTTGGAGTGGTTCTCGTCCCGGATAACAGATTACCCAAGTTAGCTGAGATGGTTGGTACTCAAAACATAATTCCTGCAGCGATTGAAATGGTAGATATTGCTGGACTGGTTGAAGGTGCAAGCAAGGGGGAAGGCCTTGGGAATAAATTTTTGGCAAATGTCAGGGAAGTGGATGCCATCGTTCATGTGGTAAGATGTTTTGAGGATGAGGATATCATTCACAACATGGGTCGTGTTAATCCTGTCAGTGATGCGGAAATCATTATGACCGAATTAGTTTTAGCAGATGTGGAATCTGTGACCGGGCAACTTCACAAAACCACTAAAAAAGCACGTGGGAATGACAAGGATGCAGAAATTAGTGTCGCACTTCTCGAACGATTACTGCCACACTTAAATGAAGGAAAACCTGCAAATCTTCTTCCTATGGATGAAGATGAAAGTAAAAGATTGAAAAGCTTTTGCTTACTCAGTGCGAAACCAATGCTTTACGCATGCAATGTAAAAGAAGATGAAATTGCTGATTTTTCTTCAAATAAATATGTTAAGGAATTAAAAAACTGGGCCGCTGAACAACAGGATGCAGATTCATGTGTAATTTCTGCAAAAATGGAAGAGGAATTATCCGAACTCCCTTTGGAAGATGTCACAGAATATTTAGAATCAATGGGAGTGTCCGACTCTGGAGTTTCAACTCTTATTCAATCTACTTACGACCTACTCGGACTTGCCTCTTATTTAACTGCGGGAGAAAAAGAAACCCGAGCATGGACTTTCAAAAAGGGCATGACTGCACCTCAGTGCGCTGGTGTCATTCATACTGATTTTGAAAAATCTTTTATTAAGGCAGAAGTTGTATCCTATGATGATTTGATTGCCACTGGTTCCATGCAGGCGGCACGAGAAGCAGGCAAACTAAGGCTCGAGGGAAAAGAATATATTTTCGCCGACGGAGATGTAACCCTATTCAAATGCAATGCCTGATTTGGGCTCCCTTAGCTTGCCTTAAAGGTTAATTTTCATAGAACTAATTTGTTCATTCAACCGTTTCTTTTTACTGTGATATTAACCTCAACCATGTTTCTGAATACATACTTAAAATACCACCGAGCATTTTTTAAGTTTCTGCTCTTATCTAATTTGGTATTATCCTTCTTTTCATGTTCTGAAGAAGCATCTATTCAATCCTACTCCATTCCGTCCGAGTATAATGGACCTATCGTCAGTTGGAAACTCCCTGACAACTGGGGTGAAAACCCTGACCTTTCCGGCCCCATGGCTGGCTCTTTTCATATCAAAACAAAAGATGGACCCCAAGGTCGAATTGGGGTTATGCCTTTTCGCGAGCAGGTTTCCACAGTTGATGTGGCAAATATGTTCGGGCGGGAAATGGGGTATCCCACTTTTACCGAATCTTCTCTTGCTCCTATGCTTCAGGAAAAAGAGATTGGAAGTCGTACTTTTGAATGGCTTACATTAAAAGCGAAAAGTGATCCGGTATCGTCTTCCACACGGACTGCACTTCTTGCTCTTTTAAGACAAGAAGGTGAAACTTGGCTCTTTCCATTTATTGCAGAACAGAAACTGGTACTTAAGGAATCTGAAAATTTTATTCAATTTCTTAATTCATGCACACTCCGTTCAGCTAATAATAAACCAATCATCGCTCGTTCTCCTCCTTCGGAAAATAGAATAAACAAACCCTCTCCCCCTCGCCCCACTCGAGACAATCCATGGACTTGGGAAATTCCTCCCACCTGGGAAGATGGAAAAGCCTCCTCCATGAGAATAGCCAGTTTAAAAGTTGCTGATAAAAATGGCAGTAAATTGGATATTTCCGTTACAACATTCCCCGGTGATGTAGGAGGTCTTCTTGCCAATGTTAACCGTTGGCTCGGACAAATTGAATTATCCCCCGTTGACCAATCATCTTTAGAAAAGTACTGCAGTCCTTTTACAATAGCGGGAAATCCTGGTCACTTTATTGAGGCATATGGTGAAAAGGATGCCCTCCTTGCCGGAGCTTTATTTTTGGGAAAGGAATCCTGGTTTTTCAAACTTTTAGGCAACCGAACCTTGGCTGAGAAAGAAAAGGGAAATTTCATCGAGTTCCTTCATTCGATTACACCCAAACCGAAACAATAATATCGGCATGAACAACAAAATAAATAAAAGTTCGCTCAGCCAAAGAAGAAGAGATTTCAATTTTTTACTTCCGCTTGCCTCTCTTCGTTTGACCATTGCCTTGCTCAGCCTGTCGATGATTTTGATTTTCGTAGCGACCCTCGAGCAAGTAAGAATTGGAATCCGTGGAGCTCTTGCTGAGTATTTTGAATCTTTTTATGGTATTTGGTACTATCCTGAAAAATTTTGGGGTGGTGAAATACTTCAAGATATCCCGTTACCCATTCCTGGAGGATATTTACTAGGTGGCCTTCTCATCATCAATCTGACTGCCGCTTACATCGTACGTTTTCAATGGACCTTTAAAAAGGGCGGAATACAACTCATCCATTTAGGTATCATACTCTTACTGATTGGTCAGCTTACAACCCAGGCGATTCAGGAAGAATCAAGAATGCAGATAAACAAGGGGGAGAAAAGTAATTACATCGAGCGTTTTCATGGAGTTGAACTCGTCATTCGAGATGTTACAGATCCAGCACAGGAGAAAGTAATTACTGTACCACAGGAACTTCTACAAAAAGGAGGCTCTCATTCTGACAAGGCCATGCCATTTACTGTAAATGTGCTTCATTTTGGAGTGAACTGTGATTTTGACTTTGCAACCGCTGAGAAACCAAGGTCGCCAATGGCAGAAATTGTTAACCGGGGAGTTGGTCAATCCGCAAACCTCAATATCACTGCCAAAGAGGAAGACTTCAGCAGCGATGCATTAAATTTTGGCTATATTATATTTGAATTATTAGACAAAGGGCAAAGCCTTGGGAAATGGATGAGTATATCCCACCCAGCAGGGAATCAAGTTTGGTCTCAAATGTCCCCCAAGTTATCGGATATGGGCTTTCAGTCCATCCGACACAATGGTAAATTATGGGGCGTGGCTCTTCGGCAGGAAAGAGAATATCTCCCTTTCTCAATTGAACTTTTGGATATAGAAAATGAATTTTATCAAGGCACCGAGATTCCTTTTAATTTTGAAAGTGATATCAATCTTCATCTAGAGGATAACCAAACGCGTCGAGCCCTAGTTTACATGAATACTCCATTACGGCATGGAGGAAAAACTTTCTATCAGTATCAAATGAATGATTCGGCTAACTATTCTGTTTTCCAGGTTATCAGTAATCCTAGTTGGCTCGTACCTTACATTGCATGTGTTCTCGTTTCCATCGGTATGCTTTGGCAGTTTAGTTTCCACTTGATTCGGTTCCTCAGAAAAAATTCTCAAACTCCCCAAAAGGCCTAAAATGTCGAGAACAAATAAGATATTCTTCAGTTTAATCCTGTTGGTGGGTCTATACATTGCTTTTTTGCCTAACAAATTTTCGCAAGCCTCATTTATAAACTTTCTTGGTAAAGATAACTCTAATGAAATTGATCAAAATGAGACTTTTGACCTCCAGGCATTTTCGAAAATCCCGGTGCTTCGTGGCGGGAGGGTAAAACCCCTCGACAGTGTTGCACGAAATATTTTACTTGTACTCCGAAATAAACGCACAGCACTTCGGGTTCTGGAACAGTGGGAAAATGAAAAATTAGAACTTATCCAATCTTTGAAAAAAGAAGGAAATGAATTAACTGAAGAACAATCGAAATTCCTAAAAATTTATTCAAAAACCAGAAAAACAACCATACCGCAAGGTGGTATTGAAGTAGCAGTAACTGAAGTCGATGCAATTGATTGGCTAGCTCAGGTTCTTTTTGCTCCCGAAAAAGCGGACAAGCTCAAAACATTCCTCATAGATCACGACCAAGTTCTTGGTCTGGTGAATCAAAAACTATTGGATAATGGTAAATTTTTCTCCTACGAAGAATTAGAACCTTTTCTTTCCAATATTGATTCATCGGCACGTAAGGCCGGTGAAGTTGAGACCGAGGTCAGGGATAGTTTTCAACAAAACATCATCGAGCTTTACAGGTCCCTTCTGATTTATAAAAAATTAAAACATTCATTATCCCCTCCAACTACCCCCGATCGCCCTGAAGTATTGGAACAACTGGGTGTAACTGATTTAATATACTCCGCCGAAAAAGACCGTGCTCGTAGTGATGAATATGTCAGGTTTCGAAAATTAACTGCTGAACTTACTAAAGATTCATCGGTTGTTCAATTGGGCAGCGAGAAATTTGCAAGAGTTGTTTTCTTTGTTGACCGTTACAACCAGGCAAACCTATGGACTGAATTTCTTCCCATTCCCCCTATTATTGCTGAAGGCGATGGAAAATGGATGAAGGTGACTGAATCTCTTGTTGGATCTGAACCATTGGAATCAAGGCAGAAACAAAACATGGATCCGGCTCGATTTGCACTTACCTTAAGAGAATTACTTTCATTAGAAAAAACTGAACTTAAAGAAAGAATTGCTTACATCAAAGAGAATCAAAAACTTGATCCTTCAGCCTTATTCGCAACCCAGTACGCGGAAGCCATAAAAGTCAAAGAAGGTGTGGATCCGGTTATTATTCAATACGAGGAGCTCGCCTTTGCTTACCGCAATCAAAATTTCAGCAAATTCAACCGCCTGGTTAATGAAATATATGAACTAACTACCACGCGGGCGGGTTCAACTGCATCCACCCTTTCTTTTGAAAAAACATTCAATGGGTTCGAACCCTTTTATCGAAGTGCCATTGCCTATGTGCTTATCTTTATTGTCGCTTCTTTCTCCTGGTTAATGGCGGCATTCAAAAAAGATTCCGGCACCGTACGAACGCTTCGAAACTCCGCTTACTACCTGACTATAATAGTCTTGATATGCCATACTTTTGGCTTGGCAGCAAGGATGTGGATCGAAGGTCGTCCCCCAGTCACAAACTTATATTCATCAGCCCTCTTTATCGGATGGGCTTCAGTTCTGCTTTGCCTTGGTACCGAAAAATATATCCGGTTAGGAATTGCTTCAGCCATGGGTGCCCTGATCGGATTTAGTAGCCTTGTAATCGCACATAGTTTGAGTTTGGATTCATCTCTTAATCCAACTGGGGACACTATGGAGATGATGCGAGCCGTGCTCGATTCAAACTTCTGGTTAGCCACTCATGTCGTAATCATTACAATCGGCTACTCAACCACATTTCTTGCTGGTTTTCTTGGGATAGCCTACATATTTTTCCATATTGGATGTACAATTTCCAATAAGCCGGAAAATAAAATGAAGAAAACATTAGATTCCATGATCTATGGAATCACCTGCTTTTCCCTCTTATTCAGCTTGGTGGGAACAATTCTTGGTGGTATTTGGGCAGATCAATCATGGGGAAGATTTTGGGGATGGGATGCAAAAGAGAATGGAGCTCTTCTTATTGTCATTTGGAATGCACTCCTTCTTCATGCTAGGTTTTCAGGAATTGCCAAAACCCGTGGACTTGCCTGCATTGCTATTTTTGGAAATGTCGTTACGGCCTGGTCCTGGTTTGGAACCAATATGCTTGGGGTTGGTCTTCACTCCTACGGATTCATGGATAAAGCATTTGATTACCTAATGATGTTCATCATTTCTCAATTAATCATTATTGGAATGGCTTATATATTCCCAATAACTTGGAAATTTTTGTTTAAGCCAAAAGACAAAAAAACCGATAATATCGATACCCTACCAAATTACGATTCCTTAGATTAAAGCTCTTCGGGTTTTGTCCAGGTGCTTTTGTAAAGTTTTCAGGGTATCTTCAACCGGTCTGCCAAAACTGCAAGGAAAGGCGATTGGTTTTTCATCCAACCCTCTCTTTTTTAAAGCCTTTTTTCTTAATTTAATCATGATCAAAGGACGTCCGGCATATATTTCGGATGAAAAACTATCAATCTCTTCATGTTTATAGTGCTGCCTTATCCACCATCCACGATAAGAATAACCATTTTTATTAATCTTTAACCTGGACCACTCGAAAATTTGATCCAATAAATTCAGTAACCCAAGAAGAAAAAAAACGATTGTTCCAAGCCAACTAAAAAAAACACCGACATAACTGACCATTGAAAAAAATGCGGCGACAACGAGTAAAAATAAAGTAAATCCAGCCTGCCTCCAAAGTACGGGTTTAATTATAACTGTTTTCTGATCTCCCTTAATTTGAATCTTCACGAATAGAGAGACTTTTTTTCCTAATGATTGGACATTACGATGGGCGCAAAGTCGGGAAAAGAATGGTGTCTCTTATATTTGCAGCCTTCGTTAAGAATATGACTAAACGATCAATCCCCAACCCCATTCCACCTGCTGGTGGCATACCGTGCTCCAATGCCAAAAGAAAGTCATCATCTAACTCTTGGGTTTCTTCGCCCACCTGTTTCATAAAGGCATCCCTTTGAACCGCAGGATCATTTTGCTCAGAATATGCAGGGGCGATCTCCTGACCGTTGATACAGAGTTCGAACACATCGATTGTACTCGAATCATCATTTGTAATCTTCGCCAACGGACAAAGCTCCCTTGGGATATGAGTTACGAAAGTCGGCTGAATCAGCGTATGTTCAATCACTTTCTCGAAAATATCATTGGTTACCTCGAAATCTTCCAATGCAGGGTCGACCTCAATTCCAAGTTCCTTAGATTTTTCCAACTTGGCTGTTTTAGGAAGATCAAACCAGTCGTTTCTTCCCACGGCATCAATTATCAAATCTTTATATTTGGCCTCTCTCCACTCACCGGAAAGATCAATCGTATCTCCTTCATTTCTTTCCAATTGCAGGGTACCCAAGGCACGCTCTGAAACTTGTTGAATCAAAGAACGCGTCAATTCCATCATTCCGCGATAATCTGTATATGCCTGGTATGCCTCAAGCATAGTAAATTCAGGGTTATGTCTACGGGAAAGACCCTCATTTCGAAAAACCCGCCCTACTTCAAAAACCCGGTCAAACCCGCCAACCAACAATCTCTTCAAGTGCAACTCCAATGCAATACGCATATTAAAATCACAATCCAACGCATTAAAATGGGTTCTAAAAGGACGAGCAGCAGCACCACCGGAAACCGACTGTAACATGGGAGTCTCCATTTCAAGAAAATCTCGATTCCAAAAAAACTCTCGTATCTCACGTATTATCTGACTTCTTGTGCGAAATCGCTCACGAGATTCTTCGTTCACAATCAAATCCAAATAACGCTGACGGTAAATCTGATCATTATCTGTTAAACCATGCCATTTTTCCGGCAAAGGTCGCAGTGCTTTGGAAACAAGGCGGTATTCTTTTGCGCGAACTGTGACCTCGCCCGTTTTAGTTCGGAAAAGTTTACCACGAATTCCAACAAAATCTCCCAAATCCATTTTTTTGAAAGCAGCATACTCCTCTTCCCCAATCTCATCCTTTCTCACATAAGACTGGATTCGACCATCACGATCCAAAATCTTTAAAAAGGAAGCTTTACCCATTAAACGAAACGCAACAATCCTCCCAGCTACTGATACCTCCGGTCCTTCTTCATCTTCTTCAGGAAGAAGACATTGAGCTTGCAATGAAGTGTGCGATTGTTCCCAATTTGAACTAAATGGATCAAAACCATTCTCGCGCATAAGATCAAGCTTTGCTTGCCGAACAGCTACTTGATCACTTCCATCCAAGGGAGTATCTTGCTTAGGTTTAGTGCTTTGCTTATCGTCGCTCATAATAGTACTATTTATGGCTATTTACGCCGTAAAGAGCAACGGAAATCCAAAATAGAATCAAACAGTAGGAACTCTTGCTAATACAACACGAAATCCGAGGTTTCGATAACGTACTGTAAGAGAATTTGTTGATCTTGATGAAGACTGGCACTCTATTGCACTTTTCATGTAACCTCCCCCACGACTAATCCGAAATTCATCCTGTTCGCTATCATTAAGCAAAGCATTCTGAAAAGAAGTACTCACCCATTCGCGAACATTCCCATACATATCATATAACTTCCATGGATTCGGTTTTTTTAAACCAACGGGATGCAGCGTTTTACCACTGTTTGCTTTGTACCATGCATGCATATGTAACTCATTTGAATTATCTCCGAAATAATAATCAGTAGTAGTACCAGCCCTGCATGCATACTCCCATTCAACTTCAGTTGGCAACCTATATTCGTGATCGGCCAAGAGAGTTCCCTGATTTTTGCCCATAATCGTAATTGCTTTACAAAATGAAACCGCATCCAACCAGGAAACATTATTAACAGGTAATTCACCCATATTATTAAGGATTTCAGGGTCATGGTAATCGGGATCACAGTAACTAGGGTTACTTCCCATTATTCTAGTGTAAAAATCTTGAGTAACAGTAAGTTGACTGAGCCAAAAACCCTCTCCAACTTTTACTACTCTAGTTTCATCGACATATGGTACGACAATAGAAAGTTGCCCACCTGGTATCCAAGAAAAAGTTCCTACACCTGGATCTTCATAATACTTTTCTTGCTCCTGATCTTGAACAGGTTTAGGCTTATCTACTGAAACTCCTAACGCTAAAGGGTGCCTTGTTTTTCCACGCCCTGGTGATTTAGGTATCTTTCGGGAATGTGAAGGAGTTAATGGCTTATCATAATTCACTCTTCGAACAGGTGAATCGTTAGGAATTTTAGCGGTCGTTCTAACTGAATCTTGTTTAAAGCGATTTGTACCCCGATCCAACTGTGTATTCCAAACATTTTCCCATAGCTTCCAAAGTTCTATTCCAGGATCGAGTATGTTTGGTTCTTCTTCGACTTCTTCCTTTATTTCCGCAAAGGAGAAGTTCAATTTTTCTAGCATGGTCGAGCAAGCAGTTTTGATCCAATCTTTATCAGAAAGATTAATTGATTGAAATTGCTGTAAACAGAGTGCTAATCCAGGGGGCACATCGGTATCCTCAAGGTAAATAGACAGGATGTATTTATCCTCTGATAAAGCAAAACCAACCTCTGACTTAACATACTTTGAATTTACCGAACGAGGTGAAACAAAAACAACTAAAAGAGATGATTTTTTAATCGCATGAGCAATTTCCTCTACCCATTCACTTGCAGCTGGTATTCCCTCATCATACCAAATATTAACACCTACTTTTTTAAATTCACGCATATAAGCGTAAACCTGTGCTTGATCGTCATGAGCATAACTTACAAAAACATACGGTCCTTCACCAGAGTAGGATTCAAAAGGTTCGGGTATTTCGTTGTTTACGATCACAATTCCTAAATTCTAGTTTTCGTATTTGTAACCACTTCTTTGTAGGGAGTAAATAGGATAACTTCCGAATTTCTTCGCAAGTTCAATATTCCCCACATATTCAAAATCAAATCCTTCATAACCAAGAGAAAGCATCGCTGCAACAGTCTCGGAAACAAAAACGGAACCAGGTAGCACAATAGGTTCAATCCTTGCCGCCTGGTTCACATGAGTTCCAAAGAAGTTTGACTTTCCTAAAATAGGATCGAACTTTTCAAACACAGGACCTGCATGCATAGAAATTCTTATTTCGACTCCATCCACCAGTCCCAATTCCGCCCAATTTCCTTTCACAAAATAATCTCTCACTTCCAAGGCAACTTTTATGCCATCATCCAATTCATCAAAAACTGCAAATACACAATCCCCCCAAGTATTTATAAAACACGGTTCGAAAGAAAACTTTTTAAGTACATCTGAAACTCCACCTAAAAATTTGTCCAAAAACATAAGGGTTTTACTGTCATCAATATCAGAAAAACCTGCGACATCAGCAAACAGCATCGTTTTTATGCTTCGAGGTAATGGAGGCTTTGTCAAAACTTCGATACCTGGTTTTGTTTCTCCACTTACTGCTTTAACTGTCTGACCTATCGGAACTGATTTCAGGACCTTTACTGAATCGATTATAATCGGATCATTAAAAACATTCCTCCATTCTTTGACTAGCTCACCAGTACCCCCCTTTGATCCAGCGTTACCATCCCAAAAGACTAGCAAATTTGGGTCTTCATCCATACCTCTTCCTCTCATAGCGGCAAACCCAAGAAGAACATTATTGCAAAAAGAAAAAAGGGCATTATCCCCAAAATACCCCTCGTTTGTCACATAATGAATTGAAGTCGCTAAATCTAAGACTCTCTCAAATCGAGAAACCCAGTTCCCACCAGCACGTCTAACACTTATTTCAATAAAGTCTTTCTTGGCAAAAGGGAGAAAAATATGGGTTTCAGCTCCCCTCTCAAGCATGGACTCAAGAAAAATGATATCAGTACCACAAGCAGCAGAACTATAACCACAACTGGCATTCATTTCATCTAATGCTTTGACAATTTCTTTTTTGGCTAATCCCTCAGCTTCCGCTGGAAATCTTGGATTTGCTCCAGGTTGATCAAGTACATGCCCTGAAAACGCAACAATACCAAGGGTTGGGAATGCAGTTTTGATTTCTTTGAGAATTTGGGGATCTTTATATTCTCCAGCAATCTGTATTGCTTGCTTCCTAGTACTAGATATCCAGGAAGGCTTTGCATCCGGCAATGAAACTGCTTCTATGTAAGATGAAACAGACTCTTTGACTGAACCTAAAAGCAAAAGTGCTTCTGCTTCAGTAGCCTGCACCCAATATTCATTTTTCCCTCCACTCTTCAACTTTTCACAAATTCCCCTAGCCTTTTCTGCATACTCCTTTGCCCCTTCGAGATTATCCGAAAAGAAATACATAAAAGAAATATTAATGCAGGGATAATATTGAGTTTCCAGTTCCGTGCGTTGACTCGCCTTCAGGTTGTCATAGCTATTGGAGAAGAAACCTTCACCATAACGGGCAATCGCTAATTCTGCATATTTCTTCTTAGAATCTTGATCGGTTGAATGTTCCCATAAATCTTTGTATGCACTGGCAAGTAGGCTATGAGTTTCAACTGCACAGTCTCCTCCTGCAACAAGTTGCTCCAGCATTCTTGAAGCCGTTTTCGGAGATCCTGCCTTGCATAAAGCATGAGCAGCACGCTGGCAAAGTTTCTTATCGTTCCTGTGGTAGTTTAATCCAGTTTTTGCAACATCGTGAGCTAGAAGAAACTCACCCACTGCAATAAGTTCTTCACAAAAATTGAAATACTCAAAAGAAGACGACTTTTCTCTGTCAAAAAACTTCCACTTAGTTCGAAGACAGGGCTTGGATAAATTTTTTAGTTGAGACATTTTTAATCTTTAGCACTAGAAGATTTGAAAAAAAGTCCCCATCTAAACCCGAAAGGGTTATAAAATACTACATTTTCTCGTATCGAGTCCGAAGCATTTGGGTGAATGCTGCAACTTTCCGAGCTTCCCTTTTTTTATCAGAACGTTTTAAAAAGTAACGTTTTTCTCGGACATCACGGATTGTGCCTTCACGATCAAGTCGCTTTTTCAAACGACGAATCGCACGATCCATGGGCTCACCTTTACGAAGTTTTATTTCAATACTCATATGTAAACTTACAAACACTAAGCAAGTATGAATTTAGGTCAAGTCTAAGATGAATTAGAAATTCTTTCTAGCAAACTTTCTTTCTGCAGGTGGGTCAGGCAGTCTAATCTTTATTCTTGCACCACGAACTGAGCTGCGCGTCCTCCAATCCTTGAATGTTTTAGACGAAAACCGCATACAAAAACGACTGTCTGTTTCTACTACCAATCCACTATCTTCTCCATTCCTTGCATATGCCAAACGAATAAGCGTGCTACCCTCCCCGCGATCCCCTAGTTCGAATATTTCACGTGTAAATTGTTCACACTCCGAATCATCAGGATCAATGAGCCATGTCACTTCTTCAGTAAGTTGCGAAATTGCACTTTCTATTGGTTTAAGACTAGTAACACTTAAACGAGTTTCATCATCTTTCCTCGATGCGACTCCCTCGACAACAACAATCCTTCCATCGTCTAAATGAACACCAAACTGGTCATAAGCCTCGGTAAACATAGGTATCGAAAAATCTTTCTCTTTTGCCATTAAGGTAAAACGAGCCCATGGCTTGGCATCTTTCTTAGTATATCTTCGCTCAATGTCAGATAAAACACCACATAAGCGAAAAGATCGGCGACTTTCCAACTTTTCAATATCTTCTGATGTAATATCATTCAATAATGCACCTAAACCACCAAGGGTATCGACAGGATGTCCTGAAAGAAAAAAGCCAAGTAATTCTTTTTCATATCTTAACTTTTCCAATTCGTCCATGGGTTCAACTTCTGGACCATCCGTCATCGGTGAAAAACCACCGCCGCCATCCTGCTGTCCGCCACCTTCTTCTCCCATCATATCAAATAAGTTTACTTGCCCAGCCTCCCGATCCTTTCTTCTTAACTGTGCCTCCCCCATAGCACGATCAAGATCTGCTAATAATGATGCACGACTTTTCTCAATAGAATCAAACCCACCCGCCTTAATTAAATTCTCCAAAACTCGTTTATTAACCGCTTTTCCATCCACACGCTCAACAAGATCAGAAAAAGATGTGTAGGAGCCATTTTTTCGTTCATTCACAATTACTGCAGATGGGCCATCTCCAACCCCTTTCACTGCTGCCAAGCCAAATCGAATAGAATCAGGTTTTTCATCAAAACTTTCCACAGGAGTAAAATTTTCGCCCGATTCATTGACATCAGGACCGAGCACCATAATGCCCATCTCCGAACATTCCCCGATAAAGTGGGATAATTTATCCGAATTTCCTAATTCACATGAAAGCACACCAGCCATAAAATCAACTGGGAAATTCGCTTTTAAATATCCGGTCTGATAACTGATTATTCCGTAGGCAGCTGAATGTGATTTATTAAATCCATATCCGGCGAACTTTTCCAAAATACTAAAAATTTCATTAGCTTTTTTTTCAGGAATATCATTAGTTTCCTTGGATCCCTTGACAAATATCTCTCTCTGCTTTGCCATCACTTCCGGCTTTTTCTTACCCATCGCACGACGCAAAATATCCGCGCCACCAAGAGAATAACCGGCCACCCGACGAGCCGCTTCCATAACCTGTTCCTGATAGACCATTACTCCATAAGTCTCTTCACAGACTTGCTCTAAAAGTGGGTGTGGGAATTTGATAGTCGATGGGTCTTCCTTTCCCTTTATGTAATCAGGGATCCAATCCATTGGACCTGGGCGGTAAAGGGCAATTAATGCAATTATCTCATCCACATTGGTGATCGTCATTTGCCTGCATAAACGACGCATACCATCTGACTCTAACTGAAAAACCCCAATAGTTTGGGCATCGTTCAATAACTCAAAAGTCTTTTCGTCTCCAAGAGTTACATCCGAAACCCGAAAATTCTCGTACCCGTCCTTTTGCCGTATATGCTGCTCTGCAGCGGCAATTACGGTAAGGGTTTTCAATCCCAGGAAATCCATTTTTAAAAGACCAAGGTCTTCAACTGGGTCCTTAGGAAACTGAGTAGTCAAAACACCATCCTGAGTAGTCAAAGGAACTAATTCCTTGAGTGGTCTGTCCGCAATAATAACCCCAGCAGCGTGGGTTCCGACATTACGGACCATTCCCTCAATTACTTTACCCGTTTCGATGATTTGTTTTGCGATTGGATTCTTCTTACATTCCTCATTAAATTCAGGGCTTTTTTCCAAGGCCTGCTCCAGAGTAATATTAAGATCGTCGGGAATCATTTTGGCTAGTTTATCAGCTTCTGCATAAGGCAGATCACGCACCCGTGCCACATCACGTACCACCATTTTGGCTCCAAATGTGCCAAAGGTAACAATATTAGCAACACAATCACGGCCATATTTTTCCCTAACATATTCAATGACCTCGGCCCGTCTTCTCATACAAAAATCGATATCAAAGTCGGGGGGGGATACCCGTTCTGGGTTGAGAAATCTCTCAAAGAGTAAACCAAAGCGCAGCGGATCAATATCAGTAATCCCCAAGACATAAGCCACCAGGCAACCCGCACCAGAACCCCGTCCCGGACCAACCGGAATTTCCTGCTCCCTCGCCCAGCCCATAAAATCGGCCACAATTAAAAAGTAATCATTAAATCCAGTCTTTGCGATCACGCTTAGCTCATAATCTATACGCTCGCTCAATTCTTTTACCTTCTCATCCGTATCCTCTCCACGCTGATCCTCAGGCTGATAGATTTCATCATACCTCTCCTTTAAGCCCTCAATGCAAAGATTCTTGAGGTATTCCACATTATCCGCAACCGTGGTCTTAATCTCAGGAGGAAGGGTGAACACCGGATAATTATTTTCTCCGAATGGCAATTTTAGCTCACACATCTCTGCCACTGCAAAAGTGTTGGTGATGGATTCTGGAGCCTCTTTGAATAACTCCTCCATCTGTTGCCTCGACTTTAAATAAAACTGCCGGGCATCGTAACGCATTCGATTTTGATCATCAATTTTCGAACCCGTCTGTATGCAAAGCAAAGCATCGTGGGGTGCCCAGTCCTCCTCCTTCACATAATGGACATCATTGGATGCCACTACCTTCAAATCAAATTTCTTGGCAAGTTTTAAA
>JABGWZ010000232.1 GCA_018675995.1 Opitutia bacterium
CAAATTGCCCAAGTAGAGTCGGATGAAAGTGTTAAAATAAAACGCAACAATCAACTTTCAGGGAGATCTGACACTGAATTGGTCGAAACGAATAGTACTCTGCGTTTAGTTTATAAAAGATCACTTGGTGATAATGGGATAGGCAGGCTAGTTGATTCCCTTCCCAACGAGGTTCCGTTGTACAGAGATCGTAATGTCTATACTTTAGGTGTTGAATCCCTTCTCGCGTATTATGGGTTGAGCGAAAGTAATGTGGTGATTTCAGATGATAATTCAAGATTCATGATTAATGACAGAGATGGAAATACGATAATTGATTCTCCTTTGTCAGATGGTCAGTTTATGGAGGTAAATTGGTTTTCTCGTTGGTCAGAAAAATCAGCCGAGAAGTCTTTAGTGATGAGCGCAAAAAGAGCGTATGGAGAGAAAGATTTTGCCTTGTATTTGTCGTTGATTCCTTCAGTTTTTGAAAGTTTTTTGTCTAAGGTAAAAGGTTTTCAATTACCTGACAGTATTGATGATTATGCAGAGGCAATGAAAGAATTAGATTTGGGTGAAAAGCAATTGGCAATTGCAGAAAAACTCTTACTTTTGGGGGCGGAGGATTTTTATAATGATTCCGACATTCCCACTTTCGACCAATTAATGTCTGTTATCGAAGCGATCGCATATTATTTCATACCTCCTTCCCTTAAATCGAAACATAACCCTATGTGCGGTATGAGGGATGTGATTCAAAATAGTCGATTTATGGAAGAGGTAGAAACCACGATCAAAACATTAGAACAGAAAATCCTAAAACTCAAAGGACCTAGAGTACTAGGTGCCATCAATGAGGCTCTGTTGAACGAACCTGACAGTAAAAACCTGCTTGTCCAAAAAAGTCAAGTTACTCAGGCAATTGCTTTAAACAAGAGTAATTTAGATTTGCAGCAAGACGAGCTTTCTAGAATAAAGGACTTCTTTTCGCGGTTTGAGGATGCTATTATTCTTGTGGGACCAGAGGAAGCAACTTTTCAGGATTTAGCACCAACCCCATTCGACAAGTCCGCGACTCCAAAAGTGGGGGTTCATGGTAATTTAATTAAAACTCTTACTTCTGGTTTTTATATTAACCGCCTTCCTATTGGAGTCGATCACGCTGCCACCCTCGGAATATGTATTATCATGGCATTGCTAGCTGTTTACCAAGGAAACAGATCAAGCTGGGTTCAAGCCGGAGGAATAGTTTTACTCTTAGGCTATGTTTACCTGGGTTTTGTTACTTTCTCTAACACTCATGTTGTTTGGCCAATTACGGCTCCAGCCTGTGCGGGTATAAGCACTTCTTTTATTGGCTTAGCGGTGATGGTTGTTATTGAACAAAAGGCGAAGGGTAGGCTAAAGGGTATGTTTGGCAGTTATGTTTCTTCTGAGTTGGTAGATCAAATGGTTGAATCTGGGGAGGAGCCTTCTTTAGGTGGCCAAGAAACTGCAATCACTGCCTTTTTTAGTGATGTTCAAGCATTTTCTAGTTTTTCTGAACTTCTTAGTCCTACCGGTTTGGTTGACTTAATGAATGAATATCTAACTGCTATGACTAATATACTGCAGGAAGAACGTGGTACTTTAGATAAATATATTGGTGATGCCATCGTGGCAATGTATGGAGCTCCCATTCCAATGAAAGATCATGCTTATCAATCAGTGAGAACAGCGATTTTGATGC
The DNA here is from genome assembly GCA_018675995.1 of Opitutia bacterium. Lineage (GTDB taxonomy): Bacteria > Verrucomicrobiota > Verrucomicrobiia > Opitutales > Seribacteraceae > Seribacter. The sequence continues at coordinate 1,709 of JABGWZ010000232.1, forward strand.
AGCAAGAACAAATCAGGTTACGAGAGAAATGGTCGCATGAAGAAGACAAATGGGGTAAATGCCATGGACTAGTTTCAAAAATGCAGACTCGCATAGGCTGCAATACGGGAACTGCAACAGTTGGCAATATGGGAGCGTTGGATCGATTTAACTATACTATGATGGGAGACATGGTTAACTTAGCTGCTCGTTGTGAAAGTGGAGCAAAAGCCTACGGTGCGTACATCATGATTACTGAAGAAACCAAACTTGCCTCTGAAAAAACACGAGATGATATTGCATTTCGTTATTTGGATAGAATAGTGGTTAAAGGGAGAAAACAACCAGTTGCGATGTTTGAGCCCACTGGTTTTATGTCAGAGCTCACTCAAGAAACCCAGGATTGCCTTGATTGCTTCAAGCAAGGAATCG
>JABGWZ010000066.1 GCA_018675995.1 Opitutia bacterium
ATTTTGCTGGAGCTATGATCATTGCACCCCCTGCTGTGGAGGACAGTAGTTGGACTAAGAAATTCAGAAAAACAAAGAGAGGTTTTGCGTCCGGTTGGATGGCAATACGGGGACCGAGGAGGAGGAAGAATATAGATCGTGGTTTCGTACTGTCTGATCATGCGGATTGGAATGGTTTGGTCGATGTGATTACTGGTACCGGTGCGGAAGTGGTCAAAGTTACCCATGGTAACGGAGATGCCCTGAGCCGATACCTGAAGGAATGTGGAATCAATGGATCAGTTTTAGAATACGGTTCATTTCAAAGCGAGGAAATGGAGTGAAGGGATTTGCAAAATTATTTCACGGCCTGGATAGTGAGACAAAAACAAATGCCCGTCTTGATTTACTTGTTGATTACATTACGAAATCTGACCCACAGGATGCGATATGGGTGTGCTGGTTCTTGAGCGGGAATCGAATTAAGGGAGCAATTAAGGTTTCCGAACTACGAGCCTTTGCTTCGGAGAAGAGTGGGTTCGCAAAATGGATGCTTGAGGAGTGCCATGATCGGGTGGGGGATCTGGCCGAGACAATTTCACTCCTGATTGGTAACGGAGTGAAGAAGTACAATGGAAGCCTTTATGAAGTGGTTGAACGGTTTATTGAACCAATGGTTTATATGAACACAGCCGAAAGAAGGGAAAGGGTTTTTGAAGCGTGGGCCTTGTTGGGTGAAAAAGAGTTGTTACCTTTCCACAAACTTCTTACCGGCGGATTTAGGATGGGTGTCTCCAAAGGGAATTTATGCAAAGCCCTTGCCCGTGTGGGAAATGTGGAGCCGGCAATTATTGCCCAGAGGTTGGCCGGTTCTTGGTCTCCTAGGTCATTAAGTTTGGAACAAATTCTCAATCCAGTTGAGAAAGATGATCGCCTATGCAAACCTTTCCCGTTTTGTCTGGCTCATCCTTTGCAGGAAAAGGTTGAAAATCTTGGTTTAGTGGGCGATTGGCAGGTGGAATGGAAGTGGGACGGGATACGTGCACAACTTATATGTCAGGGCGGGACATCGATGCTTTGGTCCAGAGGGGATGAATCTGTTGGGCATTCTTTTCCGGAGATTCTGGAGGCGGGAAAATGGTTACCCGGGGATCTGTGCCTGGATGGTGAAATTCTTGCATGGGGAAAAGAGGGTTTACGTTCTTTTTCGTGCCTTCAAAAAAGACTGGGGCGAAAGGAACCGGGTCCAACGATTTTAAAAAGGGAACCTGTTCGATTTCAGGCATATGATCTTTTGCGATTGAACGGAGAGGATTTACGAGGACTTTCACTTCAAGAAAGAAGGGATCGGTTGGAGAAGATTTGCTCATCCCTGCCACGGGAATTTCCACTTGGACTATCCCCGATTTTGAAGGATGACCAATGGACTGAACTAGCCAAAGTAAGGGAGGAGTCAAGGGACCGTGGTGTGGAGGGTTTTATGCTTAAGAAAAAAGATTCACCCTATGAATCCGGGAGGGTGAAGGGAAGTTGGTATAAATGGAAAATCGATCCTTACCTTGCGGATATGGTGGTGGTGAGTGCTCAGTTAGGTCATGGTAAAAGATCAAACCTGTATTCAGATTATTCCCTGGCAGTTCTCGATGCTAGTGGGGAACTTCAGACCGTGGCTAAAGCTTATTCTGGATTAACAGATAAGGAAATTGAACAGGTGGACCGATATGTCCGAAAAAATATAACTGGTAAATTCGGACCCGTACGATCGATCCGTCCGGGATTGGTCTTTGAAATTGCTTTTGAGGGAATCCGTTCGTCTGGCCGGCATAAATCGGGCGTTGCTTTACGATTTCCCAGGATAAGCCGTTGGCGGAAAGATAAAAAGGTTGAAGAAGTGGATACGCTGGAAACAATTCGGGGCTTTGCCGGAATGAACGAAAGTCTAAAGACAGCAAATGGGATGAAGGTCGACCAGGATGGTAACCTTTTACTTTTCTGAATAGTCAGGATTCAGTTAGTTGGCTCAACCCTCAATTTCTATAATGATTTTAACCGGGACAGGCTGTTCTTAAACCGGGCGAGGTTCTGTTTGGCACTTTCTTTTCTTTCCACAATTGGATTTGGATAATCCTTACCTATGATACAGTTGGAATCCGCCTGAATTTTCACAGGTGCTAAGTGGGGTTCATAGATATATTTGGGTGGGAAATCTTTTAATTCCGGGACCCAGTACTTGATGAATTCGGCATTTTCTGCTTCCACATTCAGGCTTGATTTTCCGTCCGGGCAGGGATTATAGAGCCTGAAATAGGGCATAGAAAAAGGAGCGACTCCGGCCAACCACAACCAGTTTCCATTGTTTAATGCCCAGTCACTGTCGAGCAGTTTTCGGTCGAATACATCCCTTCCGAATTTCCAGTTTTGCCAAAGTTGTCCACGGGTCAGGAAGCAGGAGACTGCATGCCTCGCTAAGTGGTGCATCCAGCCAGTGGTATGGAGTTGTCTCATCATGGCATCAATTAAGGGGAATCCAGTCTGTCCATTTTCCCATGCCTCCATTTTTTTCTGATCGAAGTCTCCCCATTCAATTGCTTTGCACATCACATTGGATTGATCCTCATCCCAATGATCCACACTCCTTGACAGGAGGTTAAACATTTCTCTGAACATTAACTGACCGTGTAGTGATTCAGGTGGTTGAGAATGGGCACCCTGAAGTTGGCACGCTTCGCATTCCTTCCATAGTTTACGAACGGATAAACAACCCACACTTAAGTAGGGTGATAAACCTGTGGTGCTTGGTTCCATGGGTTCACCCGTGGAATTGGTCGACATGGTTTTAGGTTTTCTAAAAGTATTCACATATTCAACCTGCCCGGAAACTTTCTTTTTTAATCTGCCCAGTGCTTCGGTTTCCCCCCCGGGGAAATAAGATTTTACAGACATAATATCAGTCTTTACTTCTTTGGAAATCTGAGTGGTCAACATTTCAATTGATAACGATTGAACGCTGCTGATCTGAGGTAAAGGTTTGATTTTATCCGGTGCGGGGACTGGGTCGTCGATTTTGTAAAACCCATGTTCATCTTTATCAAAATGCGAGGAAAATATTCGATCGATATCTTTCATCGATTTTGGATTCCGATAGTCCGCGGAGGAGACTACTTTTTCCACATCAAGAATAGTCTGAAAGGCACTGAATGATTGAATTCGTACCGATGCATTTTTTTTCTCAAGTGCTTTTTTGAGGGAGAAGAAGTTTTTCCGCTCCCATGGTTCGGAACAGTATTCGCAGTTGAGGGACTCTAAAGATTGGCCGAGTGAGTCGGTGATTTTTTCAAAAATTACACCAGGATTGCCCTGTAAAATAAATAAACCGCTCCCGTACTGGGAGGAAAGTTGGTGGTCGAGATCGGATAAGCTTTCGATTAAAAAGCGTAATCGATTGGGGCTCAATTTCTGATAATTTTCGCCGACTGTATCGGGGTCAAAAATATAGAGCGGTAAAATTGAATCGACAGTTTCGTCATCACAGGCAGCAGTAAGTGCTGGATTATCATGTAGGCGCAACGATTTCCGGAACCATACAATCGAGGTTTTCATTTGTATTGGGTAAGAAGTAAGAAATCAGAATAACAGGGAAATAGCATTCGGAGATTTTCCCTATTTAGGATTCCTTAATAGAAGCAAGTGCTTCGAGTGCTCGGGCACGGCCTTCCTTATGATCCACACAGGGATGCGGATAATTGTTCCCTAAAAAAACATCACTCACTAGTAAAAGGTCGGGTGGGGCTTCCCAGGGTTTAAAAATCCATTTTCCGGGTAGTTCTTTTAAGCTGGGAATCCATTTCCGGGCATATTCTCCTTTGCCATCAAATTTTTCTCCCTGCGTGATTGGATTGAAAATCCGGAAGTAGGGAGCCGCATCAGCTCCGCAACCCGCTGCCCATTGCCATCCTTGTGTGTTACTGGCTAGGTCGGCATCCACAAGGGTATCCCAAAACCACCGGGCCCCATCCTGCCAGGAAATAAGCAGGTGTTTCACCAGGAATGAGGCAACCACCATGCGCACCCGGTTGTGCATCCATCCAGTTTCGTAGAGTTGCCGCATCCCGGCATCCACCATCGGATATCCGGTGTTTCCAAACTGCCATGCATGAAGGGCCTTTTTATCATCAAGCCAAGGGAAAGTGGAATATTTTTCCCGAAGGGGTTGATCCGCGATATGGGGAAAGTGATAAAGTAGTTGGTACGAAAATTCGCGCCAGCCGATTTCGACAAGGTACTTGTTTTCACCCCGGTGTCCACATTCATTGTCCGCGGTGAGAACGGCTTGGCAAATTTGTCTCGGACTTACCAATCCCCAGGCGAGGTAGGGGGATAAACGGGAAGTTCCATCTTTGGAGGGGATATTTCTTGCCGTGGCGTAGGACCTGGTGATTACATCGGCAGTTCGTTTAATAAGTTTTTGGCCAGCTTTTTCTGAAACATCCCAGTGTTCGGAAAGCTTTAAATGCCAGTCGTGATCGGGTAAAAGTTCCAAATCATCAAGATTAATTCCATCTGATTTGGGATTGGAAAACGATAAGGTTTTTGGGGAATACTTTGCTGGTTCTCGATAGATACCCGCACGTGATTTTCGCCAATATGGAGTAAATACCTGAAAGGGTCGTCCAGATCCGTTTTTCACTTCCCAAGGTTCTTGTAATAAACTGGTGTTGAATGATTCCATGGAAACCGGCCGCTCTGTGAGAGCAGTTTCGACTGACTGCTCCGTGGCTCGTCCAGCCGGGTCGTAGGTTCTCCCAAAGTAGAGACTGTCTGCTTGTAAATCTTCAGCCAGTTGGGGCAGGATTTCCTCTGCTTTTCCTTTTTTTAAAATCAGGTGACCGCCGAGATCTTCTATATCTTTACCTAAACTGGCTAGTGCCTGGTGGAGCCACCAACGGGCTGCTGCACCCGGACTCCATGCACCTCCTTCCTCCTTGTTCCATATGTAAACCGGGATGATTTCCTTCCCCGATTTTAATGCAGCTTCCAAGCATGGATTGTCGGCCAATCTCAGATCCTTCCGAAACCAGACTAGAGCCCGCCCACTAGTTGGAGTAGAGGATGGATCAGCGATCATTAAGTCGAATATTGGAAAGCCCAGAGTCTACTTTGAGAATTTGCCCGGTAATTGATTTGGCGGCAGGTGAATGAAGGAAAGAAATAGTTCCGGCAATCTCATCCACTGCAGGAATTGCTTTTAACGGATGTTTATTTTCAATTAAGGGAATCATTTTATCTCCACCAACCATACCTAAACCCATTTCGGTGGGTGTCAAGGTTGGTGCCACCACATTAACCCGTACTTTAGGAGCCAAGTCAGCGGCGAGGGCAATGGCAAATCCTTCCAACCCTGATTTCGCTGCTGATATCGCACAATGACTGGGCAGGCCAGTGGTTGCCGCCACCGAAGAAATAAATACCACTGAACCTTCCAGCCTTGGGAGTAGTGCCTGAATTAAAGTAAAAGCATCCAGTACACTTGTTTGGTAAGCCTCGAGCATTTGTTCGGATTTTAACCGTTTGATTGGGCCGAGAATTACTTTTCCTGGACAAAATGTGAGGGCATTTATTTTTTCAGGCAGTTGATCAAGAAATGCCTCAGGTGCAGTTGCATCTCCTGTTATCCAATTGCACCCTGTAATAGGTTCAGTTGGAGGCGTTCTTGCCAGTGCAGTCACATTGTGTCCATGTTGTATGGATTGATCAACTAATGACCGGCCAATTCCTCGGGATGCCCCGACAATAAAATGAGTAAGTGAGTTTTGTTTGTTTAATTGATCCACATTTATATATCGTTAATTTAGGTTTTTTAGATCACATTTGATCTACTTTCTTGCTTTTTTTGAAATCTGTAACATATTTCAAAAGCATGACAAGAGGTGGAAAAAGAAATGGAGCTGGTCGGCCCCAAGGCAGTAATTTATACGGCGAAAAAACCCGTCCAGTCCGCATACCGGTTAGCCAAGTGGAGCGGGTTTTGCGGTTTGTTCGGGAACGGGAGAATCAATTACCCCTCTATGCCTGTGGTGTGTCTGCCGGATTTCCTTCACCGGCAGATGATTACCTCGAAGGTGCCCTCGACCTGAACACTCATCTGATCCGCGAGCCCAATGCAACTTTTTTTGTCCGAGCTAATGGAGAATCTATGATTGGTGCGGGCATCCATGACGGCGACTTGTTAGTGGTGGACCGGAGTGCCCGGGTGGTCGATGGGAAAGTGGTCATCGTGGCATTGAACGGCGAACTCACTGTTAAACGATTTCGGAAAGAGAAAGAGAAATCCTGGTTGATGCCGGAAAACCCAAAGTTTAAACCGATTCTTTTAAATGAGGAGGATGATACTCATTTATGGGGGGTGGTCACCAGTGTGATTCATTCCCTATGATTGCCCTTGCGGACTGTAATAATTTTTATGTTTCCTGCGAACGGGTGTTTCGTCCTGCATTGCGAAATAGACCCGTAATTGTGCTTTCGAATAATGACGGCTGTGCGGTTGCCCGTTCCAATGAGGCCAAAGCCCTCGGTATTCCTATGGGTGCTCCTTATCACCAAATTAAAAAATGCTGCGAGCGTAATGGTGTGGTCGTACTTTCATCCAATTATGAATTGTATGGCGATATGTCCAGGCGGGTCACTTCGGTCCTCGCCCGCTTTGCTCCGGAATTGGAAATTTATTCGATTGATGAATCTTTTCTGGACCTGAGCGGAGTCGAATCCCCGTTGCTTTTGAGTCAGCGTATTCGTAAAACCGTGGGCCGTTGGACCGGTATACCGATTTCGATTGGGATGGGAAAAACCAAGACATTGGCAAAATTAGCCAATCGTCTGGCTAAGAAAAAAAAGACCGGGTGTTTTGAGGTGCGATCCGGGCAGGATCATGTGCTTAGCAGTATTCCGATTGAGGATATCTGGGGGGTGGGGCGCCGGTTGAGTACTCGTTTGCAACGGGTCGGTTTAACCAATGCCCTCAGTTTTTCTAAGGCTCCTTCCTCGATGATCCGATCGATTGGGGGAGTTACCTTGGAAAGGACGCAACGTGAACTTTCGGGGATTCCCTGCCTGGAAATGGAGCAAGTTCCCCAACCCCGTAAAAATACCTGTTCCTCCCGCTCGTTTGGCCGGCCGGTTGAAAGCCTCGCTGAATTAGAGGAGGCAGTGGCGAACTACGCAGTTAAAGCGACCCGTAAGATTCGCTCCGAAGGATCCCTTGCCTCCGCGCTGCAGGTATTTATAAAAACCAACCGGTTTCGTGAAGACCAGGAACAATATGCCAATGCACGGACTATTGCATTTGATGAACCAACCGATGACCCCATTCGAATTATCAAGAATGCGAAGCACCTACTTGGTTCGATTTTCCGTAAGGGATATGCCTATAAAAAAGCAGGGGTCCTACTCATCGACCTAATTCCCAAAGGGGCCCAGCAAGGCCTTCTTTTCGAAGAGCATGGTGATTCAAGACGGAAGCAATTCGTGGATGCATTTGAGGAGGTAGCCTCTCAATACGGACAAGCTTCCGCATTTCTCGGTGCTCAGGGAGTAAAACAAAAATGGAGCATGCGTCGGGAAATGAGAACGCCTAGGTATACCACCAGTTGGAATGACTTAGTGGAAGTTTCTTAAAATCGGGCTATTTTGCCCAGTCAAAGCAGGCAAGTTCCTCACCATTCATTGCCACAAAATATCCATCAGCAAAGGCCGGACCGTTCCAACAACGAGCATTACTTAGGGTTTGTTCGGAGAACAGTTCCTTAAACTTGTTCGGGTCGGCTTCCACAACAGAAAGAATACCAGTGTTGCCAAGAACGAGCAATTTGTCCTCGGAAACAAGAATTCGCCCGTAACCGTATTTCTTACCCCGCCATTTCAATTCTCCCGTTTTGGCTTCCAGGCAAACCAACAGGTTTTCACTCAACCCGTATAGGTATCCGTCCTTAAGTACAGGATTTGAAAATTTAGCTTTCAGGTTTTTGGACTTCCAGGTTGTTTCAATAAGGTACTCGTTATTTGCTCCTTTTGAGAGACTCCAACATTCAGCCCCTTTTCCATAGCCGGCAGCAAGAAGAAATGAATTTTTTGACAAGGCAATGGGTTGGGCGATTTGGGCATTGTTAAGAAAGATTTTCCAGGGTTTTTCCCATAAGGTTTTTCCGTTTTTAGGGTTAAGTCCGGCTATTTTTCCTTCCACCGCGGCAAGCAGATGATTCTCGCCTAATAAAGTAAGAATGCTCGAAGAAATATAGACTCCTTTTCCGGATAAATCAGATTTCCAAGCGAGCTTTCCATCCTTAATATAGTAGGCTCGTACAGCACCATTTTCTCCACCCAGGTTGAGAATAATTAAATCATTCCAAATCAAGGGAGAGCAGGAAATACCCCATTCTGGAAATTCGTAGTCTGCGTCCACGGTCTTTGTTTTCCATTCCAATTTTCCAGACTTCGCATTTGCCCGACAAAGCACTCCGTTCGAAAAAAGAGTGTAGAGTTTTCCGTCAAGTAGAGTGGGGGTGGACCGAGGCCCGGTTCCGCTCATCATATCATCCCATTTTGTTTCCTGGACTAATCTCCATATTTCTTTTCCATTTGAAAGGTTGCGTGCAAATAAGGTTTCCATATCTCCACTTTGTTCGAGGGTGAATATACTTTGTTCGCTGATTAAGACCGATGAGTGGCCCGCTCCTGCGCGAACCTTCCATAAGATACTTGGTTTTTCTTTCCAATTTATGGCAACCCCTTGTGCAGGAATGTGCCCGTCCCGGTTGGGACCACGATATTGATTCCATTGGGTAGAGTTTTCACGCACGGAAACAGGATTATTTATGATAGGTTGGCTTTTGGTTGAATCTTCCTTGCTTATCCCGATATGGGGTATCATCCCTCCACGCCATTCCATCGACACACAACCACATAGAAAAAGCGTGCAGGATATACAAATTAATTTTAGGCAGGTGGGCAAAGAAGGTATCATATTTATCCCTCTAGTGCAGTTTCGATCGCCTGAATTAACTTCTTGGATGATGGAGAGGTCATACTGCCGAAGCGATCAATTGGTTGCCCGTCTTTTCCAACTAGAATTTTCCCGAAATTCCATTTTATATTACCCTTTAGAGGTCCATTCTCTCCAATGATATCTTTATAGATTGGATGTCGCGTAGGTCCATTGACATCAATCTTTGAATACATGGGAAATGAAACGCCAAATTTCGTGGAGCAAAATTCTTTAATTTCTGATTCAGATCCAGGTTCCTGCCCTCCAAACTGATTGCAAGGGAAACCACATATCACCAGACCCTTATTTTTGTATTTTTGATATAGTTCTTCAAGGCCTTTGTATTGTCGGGTAAATCCACACCTCGATGCAACATTGACCATAAGAATTACCTTACCTTTGTGTTCGGATAAAGATGTATCTTCACCATCAATAGTTTGGAGTTTATGATCATAGAGGTTGGAAGCGTGAAGTGAACTGATTGCAGTCATAAGAATTATTGTGAATATTTTCATGTTTATAATGGTTAATTTAAATGGGTTATTTTCTGAGAAATTTATTTGTTTTTAGGTGCTTTGATAATTGGGATATGAACTTCGGATCTTTTAAAAAAACCCGGCACAAAGGGACCGTTCCAATACACCGCGTAAGCATCCCCGTTTTGGGAAAATTGATTGTTTTTAGAAAGCCAAACTTCCAACATGTTCTTATTCTCAAGGAATTTTTTTTTAGAATAACCGCCACGAATACCGATGGATACGACTTTTCGGTTTGGTAAAGTGATTACATCCACATAATTATTTGACGTCAAATTCTTCGATAAATCCTTTTTACCAACAAAGAACCTCATTTTTCCGGGGTTTATATCGGCTTCTACTGGGGTGGTCATAGAAACATCATTGTTTGATATGTAACGAAATAATTTTCTAAAAAGACCGTTATCGGAGTCGAAATAGGCTCCTTCAGTTTTTGCTTCAAGCGCCAATCTTTCGGGCAGATCTATAATAACTATTTTTCCAACGGGAGTTTTATCTTGCATAGATTCGTAAGCAATTAAGAAAAAGGGGATGCAGAATAACAAAGGGAAAATTAGAAAATTTTTCATAATTAATACATCGTTAATCAAAAAACATTAGATCATTTTATATTGAATTCGTTTAGTGGTTCACGCAAGAAAATCATAGATTGTCTCAGGATAAAACGGGAAAATTCATTTTATCACACGAAAAGTTAGATTGATTCTTGGGCCGATTAGCTTGGCCGTTCTTGGGATTTCATGCACCCAGTGATGCTGGGTTGCACCCTTCATGAGCAGAAAACTACCATTTCCCAACATAACGCTTTGTTTTAGATTATTAGTCTTATATTTTTTATGCCGTAATTTAAAAATTCTTTCCGCCCCGAAACTTACCGATCCAATGACAGGGTTTTGTCCAAGCTCTTTTTCATCGTCGCTGTGCCAGGCCACACGGTCCTGACCATCCCGGTAATAATTAATTAATACCGAATTAAAGGAAATCGCTACTTTAGCCTCGATCGATCGTTTAATTTCCTGCAGTTCATCAGTCCATGGGGTAGGCTCCATGCGAATACCGGAATAGGCATAGCTTTTCTCTGGATCACCGTACCAGGCCTCCAAACGGGGTACCGGGTTTTCTTTTCCGTACATTTTAATGGTGTTTTGTTTCCACTTGATGGTATCGAGTAGTTGGGGAAGGAAAAAGAGAGAGTTTTTCCGGGAGAAAAATTTCGGAAAATACTCAATTTCTGCATCGGGCAAATCGTACTCGACTTTACTTTCCGTAAATAATTCTTCTGCAAAGGAATCCATAAATGATCAGATAATCGGAAGATGAAAAATTCACAATTTTGTTCCGTATTTATTGCGATTGATTGATCAATCTTTTAAATCCCAAGACCATCAGCCCGGCCAAGTTGAAAATCGCCCATAGTCAAGGAACCGTTGATCTCCTGAACCCACGCATTTGGTTTTTCCTTATCTGGTTGCAGTACAACGGAATGACCCTCTTCAAGTTGGCCAAACCCTAAGGTGGCATTTTGTCGAATGAGGGTGGAACCATCACGCCCATCATTGGAGAATAAAATTTTGACCTCATTTTTAACCTGGCCTTTCCCGAGTTTCTTTTCCTCGTAAATTGGTTGGCCACCTTTCTGGTCGGGCAGCATCCAAACTTGATAAAGCTCAACTTTTTCCGAATCTGATGGATTAAACTCGCTGTGATAAACGCCATCTCCAGCACTCATGTACTGTAAGTTACAGGGTTTAATAATTGATCCGTTTCCCATACTGTCCTTGTGTTCAAGGGTACCGGAGATTACGTAGGTGAAGATCTCAGCATTGTCATGGGAATGCCCTGCAAACCCACCTCCTGGTTCAATCACATCGTTATTCAACACGATCAGTGAATGAAAACCACAGTGCTCATGGTCATAATAATCGGAAAATGAAAAAGTGAAACGTGCGTGTAACCAACCATGTTTAGCTTCCCCTCTCTTACCCGCTTCCCTGTGTTTAAAAATTGGCATTTGCTATGTAAAAATATTTGTTTATCCCAATCGATATATTTTTTGTGAAAAAAGTAAAGGTAAGTACAAATAACAGTTTTAAATAATGAAAATAATAATTGTCGGTGCGGGAATTTCCGGTTGTGTCTGTGCAAATCGTTTGGCGATGGCTGGGCACGCAGTAACCCTGATCGAAAAAGGAAGGGGTGTTGGGGGAAGAATGTCTACCCGCAGGATGAATGGTGCCCGAATTGATCATGGGGCACAATTTTTCACTGCCCGGGATCCAAGAATGAAGGATTTAGTGCAAGACTGGGTAGCCCAAGGGATTGTTGTTCCATGGTATGATCAGGTACCAGGGAGGGAGGATATCCCTAAAAGTATTCGCTTCCGTGGAATAAACGGAATGACTGCTCCGGCTAAGCGTTTGGCTGAATCTTTTTCCTTTGAAAAAGAATTTTTCGTGGACTCAATTTATTTTGATGAAGAGTGGCAGATCAATGAAAAAGAGGGTGGGAACCGAAGACTATTAGCGGATCATTTGGTTCTTACCATGCCCGTGCCCCAGATGCTTGAACTTTTTCAAAGAAGCCAGTTTGAGCTTGAATCGAAGGTTATGGACCAGTTGGAAGCGGTTCGGTACACGCGTTGCCTTGCACTTCTTGGTATATTAAACAAGCCATCTGTATTGAGTGATCCGGGTACAATCACACACCCTGTGCCGGATGTTGACTGGATTTCTGACAATCAGGTAAAAGGAATTTCAGTAGTTCCATCTTGTACCGTTCATGCCGCAAATGATTATTCGCAAAAATTCTGGGATTCTCCAAACGAGGGAGGGCCCTATTTGGTCAAAGTGGCCGAAGAATGCCTGCAGTCAAAAATAACTGAATGGAGTTGTCACCGTTGGGGCTTTGCCAAGCCACTTGTCACATTCGGTGCCAATCAATACACTTCCGCTTGGGATCGCCTAAGCTTGGCGGGTGACAGTTTTGGTGGGGAACGAATTGAGAATGCCGCTATGTCCGGATGGGACGCGGCACAGGCTATTCTCGACCTAGGGTGACTCTAAAAACGAAATCGGTACCCGAGTTCAAAGAGCGGTGCGGTTTTCAGGTCTTTATCATGGAGTACACCGCCGGCGTCATTTTTGATTTCAATCTCCCTTGCTAGTTCTACCCCAACTCCCCCATACACCGCCTGTTTCTCTGAAAAATTCCACTGCAAGGAAGCAGAAAGCTGGTAACTTCGTAATGTAAGATCCCTCTCCACGCCACCATTGTAGGTATTCCAGTCATTGCTTGAGTATTTACCATCCAATACAAAGTCCAGTGAATCGGTTACTGAATAGCGGTAACGAAGAATTGGACCCGCAAAAAGAAAATCAGACCTGTCATTCGGTTCCCATGAGAAACCTATCCCCGGTAAAAAAGTGTTATCATTAAATCCAGTGCTGTAAAAGGCACCAAATATCCATTGGAAACTCTCGCTCATCTTATATCGTGCACCCGCCATAGTCATGTAATTCATTCCGTCTGCACTGACATGGTCAAAATCTCCAGATAGCGTCGGGTTGAAAAGAAAAATCCACTGTAGATTATCGGATTGATCGTACGCGGCAAACATCGGAAGGTCGATTGCATGCAATGTGCTTTCATTGAGTAGGGAGTTGTTGGAAAAATCGAGATCAGACAATTCATATCGAAAACCTGCACCCCAGGCCCATTTTTCTGCCTTGTGGTAATAGATCGGACTCATGATTCCCCATTGGTTAATCCCTAATTCAACATTTGTGCCTTCAATATTCCGGTCTGGTGTTATGGATAAATTTGTGCGTACAGCTTTCATTTCTTTTTTGAAATCCTGAGCTTGCAGGGCAAAAGAAAGAACGGTTGAACCGAGGAGGAAGAGAGCGAATATATTTCTTAATTTCATGCTCCATACTTTATTGTTCTTACTTAATCCGTCAAGGGAGGGGTTGGACATTTTTCAAGTTCGGCTTATGTTAATTCCCAATGCACACATTAAAACAGTCTCAATTTCTTCCCGTCTCCAGAAAAGTTCTTTGGGATTTTGTATCCGTTCCCCAAAATCTCAATCAGATTACTCCTCCCAAAATGGCATTTAAAATCGTGGGGGAACAACCCGATTCTGCCTATGCCGGTTTACTCCTTGAGTACAAGGTTCGGATACCCGTGCTCGGATGGACTAGTTGGTTGACAGAGATTAAATATGTTACCGAGGGGTATTCCTTTATGGATGAACAACGGGTCGGTCCGTATAAACTTTGGCTCCACACTCATACCCTTGAGGATGTTGAAGGTGGAACCAAGATGACAGACGAGATTCGATATCAAATGCCCTTCGGTCCCTTCGGGGTCCTAGCCCATATTCTTTTTGTAAAGCGCACACTTAGTCAAATTTTTAACTACCGTCGGGAAAAGCTAGATGAGATTTTTCCCGCCAATTAAATACCCTAAAGGTAATGCCTGCTCAGTTTTTGAATTCTTTTATGAGTCAACGATGGGAGGATTTACTTCTCTTACATTGGCCTATTGACGAAAGTATTTTAAGGGACACTTTACCTGATGATCTCGAAGTTGATTTATTTGAGGGAAAAGCATGGCTCAGTGTAGTCGGTTTTAAATTATCCGGATTGCGAATTTCGCCTGTTCGTTGGTTGCCCTGGCCCGCATTTTGGGAAATTAATCTCCGAAGTTATGTGAAAGATAAGAAAGGAAACCGTGGGATCTGGTTTTATTCACTTGATTCATCTGACGCATTTGCAGTTAGCGGTGCCCGTATGCTGTATGGATTACCTTACAACTTTGCCCGTACGGATGGTTATTCCGATGGTAAAAGAATCTCGTTTTTTTCTGACCGGAGGTTTCCTCATACAAAAGCTAGATCTGATTTTGAGGCAACTTTTTCCTCTTCTGGGAATAAAGCTCGTTTCACAGACAGTGGGCTTGATCAATTCTTGTTGGAAAGATACTGCTTTTGGTCACGCAGGAAGTATTCAAATTATTCAGTTTCTTCTCAGGTCAAACATCGACCCTATGATGCTATCCGAACTGCTGAACTAAATTACAGTGGTCAACTTTTTCAAAGTCAGGGATTTCCTGAGCCAACTGAAAAACCAGTTTTGGGGCATTACTGCAAAGGATTTGATGTTCAAGCTACAGCTCCGCCTTGGCTGTTTTCGATAGCTGGCCAGGCAAACCATAGGTAGGACGAGTTCTCTAACCTGTGACATCCAAATAGCGAGGCATTTTTTAATTCGGAAAGCGTGGAATGCTGGTGTGCCCGTAACATCGATTCTTCAATCAGTTCCCAAAGAATATGGTCATTTTGCAAACTGGTACTTTTAGATTTGATACCGTTGACAATCTGATCCAATTCATCGTGCCGTCCTTTTGTCGTTTCCGCCCTGGCTATTGCGAGTATGCAGTTTGGAACTGCGTCTTTGATTAGTTCCATATGGAATTCCCCATTGGAAGAGCGAGGGGAAAGTAAATTCGCCAAGCAATACATGTTGGCGTCGTATTCTGCAAATTCAACACATCTTTCAGTCACAGGACCGTCAAAAAAGTGCCCACACCGGACCTTCCCCTGTGCTGAGAAATAAGCATGTTCTGCACCCCACCACTTTGTCTGGAGCAAGCCTGCACTGTGCAACCTTAATTTCTCATCTTCCACGAGTCGATTAGGATCGATATCATCAAAGGAAGCTCGCATAATTTTAAGTTGATCCCGGCAAAGATAGAAGAGTCGCCTGACATCTCCCATGGAATAGGATTTCCCGTTCAGGCGATCAGAGAAAAAGCTTAATGATGGCATCGAGGAAAGCAGGGAACGATAAACAGATTGGGCTCCATCACCTTCTTTATCTTTCGATATCGGATTCGTGAGCAGGCTATCAATGGATTGAGAAAAAGATGGTATCCCTTTAAGCATCGAGTGTAGGGAAGCCATATCACCCGCTGCCGCATCTGAGTCACCGGCAACGAGGGGGCTCAGGTTTATTAAGTCATTGTACAGGCGATTGATTTCATCCTGCAGTCGGGCATCATTAATATTCCGCAAGGTGACGCATCCACCACCGCCATTATACCTATCAGTTGTCCGCGAAAAAGTAGTGCGTAAGTTTTGTATTGGTTTAGATTCGAGAAAAGGATCGAAGTTTAAGCTAGGTTGGCAGTTTTCAAGAATTCGCTGTTTAACTTCTTTACCAAGTGATTTTGGTTGGGCGGAAAGGCCTATTCGTGCACAGTCCTCTTGTGCCTCAGTTAAGGAATGTCTAGCCTCGTCATTCTCTTCGAGCATGGCTTCGAAGAGAAGGGACTCATCTTTGGGAAGAATGCCAAGAGTGTAATCTAGGGCTTTTTGTTTAAGAGTTTCCAAGGCTGTAAAACTTTATATTGTTGAGGAGAAAGATTTTCAAATCAATCGGAAAGTAAAATTCGGGCATTGTAAAATTAATTGATTCTGGATTCATAACCGGAGGGTGGAAAGAGAGTTACGGAGTTTTTCGATTCCCAACCGAGTTCGCGATTTTACCGTGCCCAGTGAGAGGTTTAATTTTTCGGCAATTTCCTGTTGGTTCATACCCTTGAAATAGCTTAATTCAATAATTTTTCTTTGCTCTGGAGGCAGGTTCGAAAAAGCACGGTTCAAGTGCTCTCTTTCATCCGATGCCGTGGCTTTTTCTGCCCCGTCTTTATTTGCCTGGTCTGGCCTACTCTGAAGGATTTCATCGGTTTCTCCGCGGTCCAGCCTTCTTTTTCTCGAACGGTATCGGTCAATACTTCGGTTTCTGGTTAAGACCAGCAACCAACTACTGAATTTACCCTTCTTGGGGGAATACGCTTCTGGCTTTCTCCAAAGTACTGCAAATATGTCCTGAATGACTTCTTCTGCTTCCCACCGATCACCAAGGATTTCCAATGAAAGTGAAAACATGGCACCTGCAAATCCATCGTACAACTGCTCAAACGCAAGGGAGTCCCCATCCCGTATCTTTTCCCAAATATCGTTTTCTATTTTAAGCATTTTGCGTCAGGTGACAGTAAGCAGATTAATGCTACGGAAGCTTATTCACCGCAACCGATTTTTTTTAATTCTACACATTTATAACTTATATAGGAAACTCCTATCAGCCCTGCTTTATAAGTGGTTTGTCAGTAATGGAAAAAGATTTGCTTTTAAAAACCCACGGGGAGTTTTTAATCCTCCTTAATTTGATGGGCTTTTAAATCAGGCAGGCTCACCACTTCGAGGGCAGATTCCTCGCATGCGGAAAGTTTTACCCTTGGAGGTACACCCGCTTCAAAGGCTTCCTGCCAACGGCCTGCACAAAGGCACCAACAGTCTCCATCCTTGAGCCCGGGAAAATTGTATTCCGGCATTGGTGTACTTAAATCGTTGCCCATCGATTTACTGAAAGCGAGAAACTCGTCAGTCATTTGGGCGCAAATTACATGGCGTCCGCCATCATTTGAATCAGTTTCACAGCTCCCGTTTCGAAACCACCCGGTATTTAATTGGGTACAACAGGGCTGCAAAGGTTCGCCCAGTACATTTTTAGATACTTTTTGCTCAATCGGTGCGATCATTCATAACAATCAACGGGATTATCAATGCACCACAAGCAAGAAATTATTTATTTTCCAAAAAACAGTAGAAAAAGTTCAGGATTGTTACCCAAAAGGGCACGGTAAATAACTAGTTTTATCGCGAGGGCGTCCTTTCTTAACTTATTATCGTCAGAGCGTAATCCCGTGGTGATACACTGTGATCCGTATTCTTTTAACCTGTGTACTCGGAAAGTATGGATTTCCGCGTCGTCGTACTGTACTCCAAACAATAACAAAGCGTTCAGAGTTTTTATTCTTAAGCCTTTGCCCAGAACACTTTTTCAGTCATAAGTTTTCTGTAACTTCATTTCGGGCGTGACCCCCTGCTCATTTCCTGCAACCTAGAAAAGTAAATGGCAGAATTTTTATCATCGTTCTCTGGTTTGCTTTGGGGTAACCTTCTTTTCATTCTTTTGGGCGGTGGTGCATTTTTTACCTTGTTTTCACGCTTTTCTCCTTTCTGTTATCTCGGGCACGGTCTTCAGTTACTCTTTGGTAAGCACCCGGAAAAAGAGGCCCCGGGAGAGGTCAGTCATTTTCGTGCCTTGTGCAGTGCATTATCTGGAACCGTGGGGATGGGTAATGTGGCTGGCGTAGCGGTGGCAATTACTCAGGGTGGGCCGGGAGCTTTATTCTGGATGTGGGTCTGTGCACTGCTCGGAATGGCGACTAAATTTTACACCTGTTCCCTTGCTGTGATGTACCGGGGGAAGGACGAAAATGGGGTAGTGCAGGGTGGGCCGATGTATTTTATTCAGGAAGGGCTGGGGAAGAAGTGGAGACCATTGGCAATCTTTTTTGCTGCCTGCGGAATGTTTGGTTGTTTGCCTCTATTGCAATCCAATCAGCTCACGCAAATCGTACGCTCGATGTTTTTCGACCCACAGGGTTGGTTTGTAGGTTCCGAGAGTACGGTGCAGACAGGGAATGCTCTATTCGGCCTTCTGCTTGCGATTCTTGTGGGAATGGTGGTGGTCGGAGGAATTAAGCGGATTGGCGCCTTTGCCTCCAGGCTTGTTCCTGGAATGGTTCTTCTGTACGGAGGCACTTCCCTGGTCATCATCTTACTTCATTTGGACCGTGTTTTACCTTCACTAGATTTGATTCTTTCCGACGCCTTTACCGGACAGGCAGTGGCTGGTGGGGCTCTTGGCATGGTGATTGTCACCGGGGTTCGCCGGGCAGCGTTTTCCAACGAGGCCGGGATGGGGACCGAGGCGATGGCTCATGGAGCTGCTAAAACCAAAGAGCCAATTAGGGAAGGCTTGGTCGCGATGTGGGGACCGGTAATTGATACTCTGGTCATGTGCACCCTTACTGGACTAGTCCTTATGGTCACGGATGTCTGGAGATCGGGGGAAGGCGATGGTGTGCTCCTGACCACGGAAGCATTCGAGCTGGCACTACCTGGAGCCGGGTCCTATCTGCTTCTTGCCGGAGTACTATGCCTTAGCTTTTCTTCGATGCTTGGATTTTCGTATTATGTGGTCAAGTGTGGTTGCTTTCTTTTTGGACAAGAGGCACGACTGCCAGTTCTTGGTTTTTACCTTTTCACCATTATTGTTTCAGCCGTGGTGAAAATGGATGTAATTATTAATTTTCTAGATATCGCATTTGGTCTCATGGCGATCCCAACCATTTTATCAAGTATTCTTCTTGCTCCTAAAGTAAATAAAGCCGCCAGGCTTTATTTTGCGGGTTTGCATAAGGGATAGCGAGTTCTCGCTTTCGACGAACAGTTTGTACTTCTTTTGTCATCGCAAGGGCGTAGCCCGTAGCGATCTATTGTGAAACAGTAAGGGAATAAACAAGCCGAACGAGTTGTACGAGATACGATGTATTGCCGCGTCGGACAGTTGTCCTCCACGTAATAATAAAGAGCGTATTGTAACCGAATCGCAAACTTCCTTCCCATCACTCTTGTCATCGCGAGGGCTGAGAGCCGGTGGTGATCCACTGAGAACTAGAAAGTGAAAAGAGAAGTCGTCCGTGTCCCTCGAAGCTATCGCTTCCTCCTCGCAATAATAAAGTGACTTATCGAGAGGGTGGTGGGGCTTCCTCAATCTGGGCACCGGCATCGGGATCGATGACCAGCAATGCGAAGCGTTGGACCTGATCGAGATCATCCGTGTTAAGTGATGCGTATTCAAATTTGCCCCGTAAGTCGGTGTAACCGTCTTTGTAAAAGCGGATATCTCCTTTGTTCATCAGAGCGTAGGTCTTTACATATACCTTTGACAGTGGTTTGCCGGTAATTTTATCGAGCACACGAATACGTCCATACTCCTCCGTAACCTCCGTGCTCAAACGGTTTGCATAATAAGCTTCCGCTTTTCTTTTTCCACCGGCTTCGATCTCGATCATTACATTTTGCCTTCGGTATTTTTCAGGCAGCCGGTAGGTGGTTTGTTTATCACCTTTGCCAATTTTTATGGTGTCTTCCCCATCGGGCGAGACCAGGGTGAAGTGATCGGCGTCATTTTTAGCAAAGGGTTGTCGGGAAAAGAGTAGTTCCACTTCCATCGGAAAAAATCGCACCCGGGCACTTTCGATATTTTTGTGTTCAATTCGAATCTGGTCGTCGACAAATTCAAACGACAACGTGGGCTCGGTATCAGCCAGTTGATCCATCTGCTGGTCACGCTCCTCGTCGTCGACAATCTTTGGATCGAGAATTGCCTTGGCTTCACTAATATGGGCTAAAGCCTCATCAAAGAGTTTCTGCCAGCGGTCGATGGAAAAGTTTTCATAGGTCCTGGCAATTTTTTCGGCCTTGTCGATTTCCAGTCGATAGAAGGCCGCGTTCACTGCAAAATAATCATACTGCAGTTTTTCCTGAATTTTGTTGCGCTCGACCTGATCAAAGTGGGCAAGACGTTCCTCAATTCGATCCTGGGCAAAGAGGTAATAGGTGAGCATGAGATGATCCTGCTGATTTAATTTTGGTTTATATTTAAGAACATCCAGTA
>JABGWZ010000142.1 GCA_018675995.1 Opitutia bacterium
AGATGTTATTATTATTGGTGGTGCTATGGCATATACTTTCGCATTAGCTAACGGTAAAAAAATAGGCGAGAGTTTAAGCGAACCGGATAAGGTTGAGTTGGCAAAATCTGTGCTTGAAAAAGCCAAAAGCAAGGGTGTGCGATTTCTTTTACCTGTGGATACTCTTGGTACAAATGCTCTTGATTTCAATGCAAAATCTTTAGGTGATACAAAAGTTTTTGAAGGTGATATTGAAGACGGTTGGGAAGGAGTCGATATAGGACCTAAAACCACTGAAATTTATGCCGAGGAGGTCTCTAAGGCGAAAACTGTTCTCTGGAACGGTCCCATGGGTGTGTTTGAGATAGAAGGATCTAGCAAGGGAACTTTTGCTATTGCCCAAGCGGTCGCTGAGGGGAATGGAGTATCTGTTATCGGTGGCGGCGACTCAGTCAAAGCAATTAACCGCAGTGGGTACTCTGATCGTGTTACTTTTATGAGCACAGGGGGTGGAGCATCCCTTGAGTTTTTGGAAGGTAAATCTCTTCCCGGCGTCGCTGTATTGGATTCAAAGTAAATTTTTTAACTTAATCTTTTAATATTATGTCACGTAAATTTCTTATCGCTGGTAACTGGAAGATGAACAAAACTGCCTCTGAGGCGGTTGATCTGATCGACGAAATCAAATCTTCTGTCGGTGGACAAACTGCTGTTCAGGTTTGTGTTTGCCCATCATTCACATCTTTGGCTAAAACATCCGAGTTAGTCGAGCAGTCTGAAGTTCTATTGGGTGCCCAAGATATGAATGCATCTCCTTCCGGTGCATTCACTGGTGAAGTTTCAGCTGAAATGCTCCGTGATCTGTATGTAAGCTTTGTGATCTTGGGGCACAGTGAGAGGCGCCAGTATTACGGTGAAACTAATCAAATCGTAAATCAGAAAATACTTGCTGCAATCGATAATAATTTAAAGCCGATTTATTGTATTGGAGAAACATTAGAGGAACGAGAAAACGGAAGAACACTTGATGTTGTCCGAAATCAGGTTCGTGAAGGGCTCGAGAATTTCCCTTCGAAATCAATTGAGAACTTAGTTCTTGCATACGAGCCGATTTGGGCGATAGGGACTGGCAAAACTGCCACGGATGAAATGGCACAGGAAGTCCACTGTGATATCAGAAAAGTTCTTTCTGAAATGTTTGGTGATGCAGCATCCTCGAGTATTCGTATTCTCTACGGTGGGTCTATGAAACCTGAGAACGCCGAGGGTCTTTTGTCGCAGGCTGACGTTGACGGTGGTTTGATTGGCGGTGCATCACTAACCGCTCGATCATTTGTCGGTATTATCGAAGCAGCACAAAAAGTTTAGATAGTCGATCTTGAGTTATAGTGTGCAACAAAGCACACTTCAAGTATTCAGGTTTAGTTCTACGATTAAATCAGATGCGTGTGTCTTTGCTTTTACTTTAAGAAAAGTTTTCTCAATGATCCCGTTTTCGTTAATTAAAAATGATGTTCTGTGGATGCCTTCATAAACACGCCCCATGAATTTCTTTTTTCCCAAAACACCAAAAGTTTTCGCAATATGATTATTTTCATCAAGGAGTAGGGGGAAGCGGAAATCGTACTTTCGTTTAAATTTTTCATGGGACTGCACGGAATCTCCTGAAATCCCAAAAACTTGAATATTCTTATTTTGGAAAAAATTATAGTTATCCCGTAAACCGCAAGCCTCAGCAATACAACCAGGAGTGTTGTCGCGCGGATAAAAAAATAGCAGGTATCTTGAACCCAGTAATATTTCACGGGAAAAGGGATTACCTTCAGAATCACAGGTTGAAAAGAGTGGTATGCGTTCCAGTTCTTTTAGTGGTGATGCCTTGAGCATACTTAATTTAAAAAGCAAAAGTGGCAGTCTTGCCGACCGACTCTACCAAACTAGACTGGATTAATTCTTGTAGTTCTTTTTCAAGTTCGTTTCTTTTTTCTCGATTCTCCCTAAATGATACTTTTACCATTCTGTCTCTATCTAAAACGAGCTTAATTTCACTCACAACATTTTGAGTCAGTCCTTTTTTTCCAATCTTAATATCCACTTGCCTTGTTTTAGCTGCTGATTTTAAGGCTCTTCGTTCCTTTCCCGTATTTGTTTTCAAGTTATTGATTTTTGTTTTTAATAAATTTCATTACATTCTCACTGTCTTTCAATGGGTCGACTTTATCATTCTTGTAGATTAACTTTCCTGATTTCGAAAGAAGGAATGTCCATCGCGTCATGGTTACGCCTCTTTCCAAGGTATATTTATCCCCCAAGAAGAAGCGTTCTATTATACCGCCTTTTTTTTGAGGTACCTTAAATAACTGTGCAACTTTACCATCCGGGTCGGACAGAAGAGTGAATGGGATTTTTTCTGCTTTGGTAAAGAGTGAAAGGTTCTCACTTCGGTCACCACTTATTCCAACAACTTCTACTCCAAGCTTTTGCCAGTCATTGTATGAGTCCCGGTATGAGCATGCTTGTTTGGTACAACCACCAGTCATAGCGGCGGGATAAAAGTATAATAGGACATACTTTTTTGAATGGAATTTATCGAGACTCCATGTCTTTCCATTTGCATCTTTTGCTTCAAAATTTGGAACAGAATCGCTAACATTTAGAGCGTGCAAGGTTAAATTCATAAATGTGTAAGTTAGGAGGCAAATGTAAAAAAAGAACTTTTTCATTATTTCATTCTGAATTTTAAATAGTTATAAAACAAGGTTTCTTTCTGTTTACCAAGGAATTAAATCTCCGTCTTCTCCAATAAAGATACCCGTTTGATTAGATTTCATTTTGAGTAAAGATTGAATCATTTTTGTGACTGCATCTTTGATTTCATATTTTGCGTCTTTACCACCCATCTCTGTTTTAACCCATCCCGGGCTTTGTGAAATGACTCTTATATTATGCTTTTGTAAATCGATAGCAGATTGCTTTGTCAGCATATTTAAAGCTGCTTTTGAGCACTGATAAGCAATGGCACCCCCAAGTTGAGTTTCTCCACGAATTTTAATTGAACCCAATCGAGATGATAAATTCACAATAATCGGGTCAGCGGAATTTTTAAGGCATGGTAATGCGTGACGCGTAACTAAGAGAGCTCCAATGAGATTAACTTTATAAATCTTCTCAGTGGATGAAGCCGAAACCTCGTTTAGGTTGTTCCAGTCTATAATACCTGCATTATTGTAAACAAGATCGATATGTATTTTTTTTTGCAAAAGTGAATTGAAGCATGATTCGACGGATTGCTCTTCTTCGACATCCATCGATAGTATATCTACTTTCTGAGGATTTTCCTTCTTCAATACCATCAAAGCATTTGCTTTTTGAGGGGACCTACAAGTTGCTATTACCGAACAACCAAGTTCCAGGTATTGCTTTGTTAGTTCCAAGCCAATGCCGCGACTGGCTCCGGTTACGAGAATTCTTTTCATATAACTTCAAAATGGCTTTAAATTAAACTAGATCAAGGAGAACTGAATCGTTAGGGTAATAAATAATTTAGTATTTTAAGGAAAAGACTACTTATGAAAAAAAATCTATTGGGAAACTCAGATCTAGAACTTTCAGAAATTGGATTTGGTACTTGGGCCATCGGCGGTGGCGATTGGGGAATGGGTTGGGGGGATCAAGATGAACCTGAATCGGTTGCATGTATTTTGGAAGGTTTGGAATCTGGCATCAATTGGATTGATACCGCTCATGCTTATGGCTTTGGTGTTGCTGAGATTGCGGTGGGAAAAGCAATAAGAGAATATGGTTCATCTGATGTTATTGTGGCAACCAAGTGTGGAGTCCTTCCTGAGCATGATAATAAGCCGACAAGATTTATCTCGAGAAAGACAATTCTCGAAGAAGTTGAGGGTTCCCTTAGGAGATTAGATAGAGATTATATCGATTTATACCAAATTCATTGGCCAAACCCTCCTGAAAATTTAATCGAAGCATGGGAAACCCTTCAGGAGTTAAAGAAAGCAGGTAAAATAAGATGGGCAGGGGTGTGCAATTGCTGGGAGGATAATTTAGAAGCTCTGCAAGTTATCGCACCAATTACATCTAATCAACCTATGTACAGTATGTTAGATCGATCAATAGAGAAGGAAGTTCTGCCATGGTGCGAGCTAAGTAATACAGGAGTCTTAATTTACAGCCCTATGCACTCTGGGATTTTGACCGGCAAGGTATCTCGGCAATGGCTGGATGATTTACCTTCAAATGATTGGAGGAAGCATAAAGTAGATCATCCAGTTGTCAGTCCATTACACAGCAAAGATGGTTTACAAGACTTTCTTATTCTGCAAGAAGAATTAAGATCATTTGCTTACAAAAGAAGTATAACTATTGGACAACTCGCCGTGTGTTGGTCTTTGAGTCATTCGGGGGTAACTTCTGCGATCGTTGGAGCAAGAAAGAAGGGACAAATACTGGAGACAGTCAAAGCCGTAGACAGCACTCTTTCTAAAGATGAAAAAAAAGAGCTGATGAGTTATATTTTAAAATTTGAAAATAAACAAAAAAATGGTTGAAGAAAAAAAAAGTGCCCCTCCATCAGAAAAACTCCAAGGAGATAAGAAAGAAAGCGGAAATTCTGCACCCAAGAAGGTCGTTCGCAGAAAACCAGGTTCAATTAAGAGCAAAGCAAAGAGACCGGCTGCTAAAGAAAAGGTAACGGAAACAGTTACTGAGGAAAAAAAAGAATTAAAAGCTGAAAAAAAAGTGGTTACAGATGTCCGTCCGACAAAAAAAACAGACAGACCATTAACCGAAATACAAGCAAAGCAGTTGGCACGGCAGCATGAGCGAAAGAAGTCTTTCACTTCGGTTGAGGTTAAGGCCACCACAAAGTACATTTATGGTCTTAAGGGCAAAAGACCGATCGTGGGTTTGACTGCATATGATGCGATTATGTCAAAACTTGTTTCGAAAGCTGGTGTCGATTTTATCTTAGTGGGCGACTCGGTTGGCACAACTCTGCTTGGCTATGAAACTACGATTCCAGTAACAATTGATGATATGGTTCACCATACTGCTGCAGTGAAGCGTGGATTACCAGGATGTCTTGTGGTTGCGGATCTTCCTTTTGGAGAAGCTAGTTTTTCTTTTGATCGCTTACTTGATTCTGCCCGCCGTTTAATGCAATGCGGTGCAGATGCAGTTAAAATTGAAGGTGGAAAAGATGTTGCCGATGATATTGAGAAGCTTGTCGCAACCGGAATTCCAGTTATGGGGCATATTGGACTTTTACCTCAAACTGTGAAAGCGATAGGAGGATATCGGAAATTTGGCAGTGATCGCGTAGAGGCTGACAGTATTTACACGGATGCAATTTGCCTAGAGGAGGCTGGATGCTTTGCTATCATAGCTGAGATGGTTGAGGGGGAGCTTGCTGCTGAATTAACAAAGCAGATTTTGCCGCCCCTCGTGGGAATTGGAAGTGGCGAGCAATGTGACGGTCAAATATTGGTTACTCATGACCTGCTCGGACTTACGCCAAGTCCTCTTCCATCCTTCGTGAACCCATGTGCAACTTTGGGACTTGATGGTTTGAATGCATTGCAGGGTTATGTTCAGGAAATACGGAGTGCCAAATTAAAAAGATGAACTTTTGCGTATTAGGAGCAGGTGCATGGGGTACTGCAATGGCGGTTTACCTTTCAAAAATTGGTCATTCTGTTTCACTGGTTCCTCGGCGAGTTGAACATGCTTTGAAACTTTCCTCAGAGCGTGAGAACATGGATTACCTTCCGGGAATTGTTTTTGATACGGATTTACAGATTGGCTGCTCTTTGAGACCAGTTTTAATGGAGTGCGATTACGTTTTTTTTGCCTGTCCATCGCATGCACTACGGACAACTTGTGCAGAGGTTCGTGCACACATCCATGACGCCATGAAACTTAAAGGTGGGTTAGCATTATGTAAGGGCCTCGAACCTAAGAGTAATTTATTTGCTCATGATGTAATCCAGGATGAACTTGGTGAGGATATAGGTGCCGGTTATTTAACGGGACCAAGCCATGCTCACGATGTAGCAGCAAGTAAACCAACTGCAATGGTTTTGGCAATGAATCGCTCAGAGCAGGAATTAATTGAATTACAGG
>JABGWZ010000132.1 GCA_018675995.1 Opitutia bacterium
AAGCACGATAAACTCGAAGAAGCCATCGTTCTTGCCATTGAACGCTTGCAACTTGCTAAAATAGGTTTCTCCTCCGAAGAGGAACCCTCTGAGGTTCGGAACCGGCGCTGGTTCCTCCAACCCGGCACCATGCCACCGAACCCCCTGGGTGAAAAAGACCAGGTCAAAACCAATGCCAACCGTAATCATCTGGTCAAAGCAGCAGGCCCTATCGATCCGGAAATCTGTGTAATCGATGTCCGTAACTCTAGGAACAAGCCCCTCGCTTTAATTGCTAATTATGCCCTTCATTATGTGGGTGGTGTGCCCAAAAGAATTGACGATCAGGGTCGGGAAATTGGAATGGCTTCGGCCGATTACTTTGGGGAATTCTCCCGAATCATGCCCTACCGGATCGGGGGATCCAATCCATCCGCAGACTTTGTTGCCATGATGACCAACGGGGCCAGCGGCGATATCAATAACCTCGTTTTCACCGGATCCCGGGCTCCCCGATCCCCTTTTGAACAGATTCGTATCGTAGCCTCCAAGACCGCAGATGCCGCCTGGCGGGCCGTGAAAAAGATTGAGGCCTATGAAACGAAACCAATCATCGCTACCCGCCAACGGGAAGTCAACCTACCCTATCGGGAACCGAACGAACGAGAGATCAAACTTGCTGAAGATCTTCTCCAACGCACAAGAAAGGAGCGGGACGCGATCAACACCCGGACCACCTCAGTAGCCACAAGGGTAATCGAATATGCCAACCCCGAGCATCCAAGAACTGAACCCGTACTTATTCAAGCCTTTCGTATCGGGGAGCAGGCCATTGTCAGTATGCCCTTTGAAGTGTTGGTGGAAATCGGTTTAGAACTCAAGAAAAAGAGCCCCTTCGAACGAACTTTGTTGATTTCGTTAGCCAATGGGGGTTACGGCTACCTGCCTCCCCCAAATCAGCACAAACTTGGAGGCTATGAAACCTGGCTGGGAACCTCACGCTTTCAGCCACAATCTTCCGAAATCCTGACAAAGAATCTCTTAGAAATGCTTGAAGAGTTAAGAGCATTTTAAATTTTCTTTTAAAAGGTTCATTTACATGAATATAACTTATTCATCCGTTCATTCCTCTAATCTCTTCGTGCCTAAAGCAAGAAGTTATATGGTCATTCACCATCCCGACCGCCTGCATAAAAGCATAGCAAATAGTCGGTCCAACAAACTGAAATCCTCTCGCTTTTAATTCCCTACTCATTTTTTCAGATTCTTTTGTTTTTGCAGGAGTCTTATCCCAACTTTTCCAATAATTGGTTATTTGCTTATGATTAACAAAACTCCAAAGAAAGTCTGAAAAGTTTCCCTTTTTCTCGATTAACTCTAGATAAGATTTGGCATTTTGCCTTGCCGCTAAAATTTTCAACCGGTTTCGAATAATTCCTGAATCCTTAAGTAAAGTCTCAATTTTCATATCGGTCCAGTTGGCAATTTTATAGGGGTCAAATTGATCATAAGCCTTTTTGTAATTTGCCTGTCGCTTGAGAATTGTGATCCAACTTAACCCTGCTTGGGATCCATCAAGGATTAGTTTTTCAAATAATTCTAAATCATCATAAACGGGAACACCCCATTCTTCATCATGATACTTTAAGTAAACATCGTCTCCGAGTGGCCAACTACAACGATTCTCAGAAGAATTCAGCATGTATTTGAATTATTGATGAATTTACCCAATTCTTGAACAAACTCATTAGGATTTTCCCAGGGCACACGATGACCAGCGTCATTAATGACTCTGGACTTAACCAAGGGACAGGACCTGGCCAATCCTTCACCGATCTTTTGATATTTATTATCCTTCTCTCCCGAAAGAAATAAAATCGGAGGACTTTTCAGTTTGGCTAATTTCGGAGCCAGGTTTTGCTGAAGCCCCTTTGAAAAAACTTCAAAGTGTTGACTTAGCCTATCCGGATCCATCTCACTCAGATTCCGTGGAGCCTGATTTTCTAGGCCACAAAAAACAGACTGTTCGTCCCACTCGTTCACCAACTTTTCCAACGGTTCTCTCTTCAACCTTTCCGCCCAATTCCGGTCTCTGTCTAATTGAAGTCTTTTCTCTTCTTCTGATTCCAGCCCGGGATCGGCACCTACAATAATGACTGCCCGCCAAAGGTCTGGTCGGGAAAGACAAGCATGCAGAGCCAAGCGGCCGCCTAATGAATAGCCAAGTAAGATGGATTCCTCCCCATTCGCTCGGACTTCCACTCTTCCACAAAAATCATCCGTCCAGTCATCGAAGCGTTGAAATTGCCTTGCGGACAAGTCTTCAGTGATCATTTCTAAATCAAAGAACTCGGCTTTCATTCTTACTCCCAGCGATTGCCATACCTTCGTCGTTTGAAAATTTCCGTGTATACAAAAGATTCTCATTTTCTTTTTCTTAGTGCACTAAGGAAAAATTGTAAAAAGATTCTGGTTTCGTCATACGCTTCACTCTCTTCGCTCGCTCGTGGACCGGCAATATTCAATTCTTTAATTTTCTCCTCTTCCATAAATTTAATGACCTCTCCAATAATTGCCTCATAATTGCCAAATTTCAGATTCACGGAAAGAGAAGGCTTACATAATTTGCTACAGCATTCGACGGTAAATTGTGTGCCGCCCGAGATTGATCCAAGATGAAGAATCAGGCTTCCATCACTGTCGCGAACATTCGCCTCAGTTCTTTCGTCATAGTCCGCTCCTTCCAGTTCATCCAAAGGATAGTGAGTCGGGATTGTGCCATCCTCTGCCATCCGACATGCGGGGCACCAACCACCTACTTCCAACTGATTTTCAAGGCAGAAATCAAGAACTGCCCGATCCACACCTGCCTGCCCACCCGTTCGAAATTTCATAGAAGAAGGCTTATCGATAATTGTATAAATTTATTTTGAGGCTGAATCTCCAATTTGATTATTAGCGATACGGGATCCGGAAAGGGATTTATCTATTTGAAAAGGATTCGCATTCAAAGCGTAGCCTCGATTTTGCGAAGCGATCACCTTCGCGCCCGAAGCAAGCAGGGATTTTCGCCAACCTAAAAATTCATTTCCATGGGCAACAACTTCCGCCCCAGGTAAAGCCCAGATCGCGGAGGATGGACCTCTTCCACCCTTACTTCCGGCATCCGGTTTAATCACATTTCCTTCAGCAAGTACAGTTCCGGCACACCGGATACTCGCGACTCCTCCTCCGGTAAGTTGATTGTCAGTCAATTCAGCACGGGAGCCTTCAAAAACCATAACCAACGGAGGCATTCCTCCCGATCTTGACATTTCGTTTCCCACCAACTGAACATTCCATCCCTTGTGTATACCAACGGCAACCAGGTTATTGTCATGAATTCGATTTCCCACACATCTTGAAGTGGAATCAGCAGAAGTTACATCAAACCCCAGACCGGAAGCTCCATTGTGATGAATATGATTATCCATTACCAGGGTTTCCCCTACTTCCCGATGTCCTATGCCGGCGGCTTTATTTTCATTACATTCATTTCCGATGATTAACGCGGATGCTCCCGTTTGCAGCCCAATACCTGTAAGCGCGTTTTTGTAACAATGATTCCCACGAATTATGGCATAAGCTCCATCACTTACTCCAATTCCCGTCATTCCATTATCATGGCAATCATTATCAATAATAACCGGACGGGTATCTTCCCCTGTCCGCACCCCGATACCTGCTCTGCGGTTGTTATAACAGTGATTCTGGCGAACAACGGGGCAGGCACCCTCACTGATCCCAATTCCTGCACGGATGTTATTATGGCAATGATTGGATAAAATTAACGGATGTCCACCTTCCATTCCAATTCCCGCATAGAAATTTTCGTAACAGTGATTCTCCATTACTTCTCCCCGGGCATCCGCCATGTATCCAATGCCTCCTCCCATATTACGAAAACAGGTATTCCCTTTCACCTTTACCACAGCCGAAGCTTCCCTTGCTGCAATGGCAATTCCAGTATTTCCATTATGATGAACGATGCAATTGAGGATCACAGCATTTACGCTGTCTGCTCCGATCGCTGGGGCATTGTAACCTCCAATTCGATCATAGGACTGATTCATACCCTTGGTTTGAAAGTGCTTATTCCAGGCATCATCATCATATTTCCCAATCCCGGTAACGGTTATCCCATCGACCACTGAGCCCTCTCCTAATTCAATTCCTGCGTCCCCGGATACCTCTCCCTTGCCATCCAGAATCACGAGTTCCGCACGTTTCAATCCAACCTTACCCTTTTCATCATTCCCGGCACTTCGGAGTGTCACTCCATTCGGGATTTTAATTTGCTCGAAATATGTACCCGGAGACACGATTACTCGATCTCCCTCCTTGGCTTGCTCAAGAGCTTCACCGATTGATCTATAATCATTGGGGACTTCGATCGTATCGCAGTGAGAATTAAGGATAACAAAAAGAAGTAGCAGTAGAGGGAAAAAGACTGATTGATTCATAATATATAGATTTCTGAATAGATAATGGGTAAGAATTTATCCATCTTATTAGAAAGCTTGGTTTCAATGATTCAGTAAAGAATAATAAAAGAACGAGTCTCGAAAAAATTTTTGCAAATCTCACACTTTGCTCTTTCATCATGTAAACACATTGATTTAGATTTCCGTTATGTTTCGCCTAGGATTATTATTCATTTGTCTGCCTTTCGCTACATTTGCAAAAGATCCTTCCTTTGAGAAGTTTATCACCACCCACTGCGTAAGCTGTCATGGCCCAAAAAAAGAAAAGGGAGACCTAAGGATCGACACCCTCTCGCGTGATTTCAAAGCGGGAATGGATAGCCATCTCTGGGCGGAAGTGAATGAAAGAATCAATGCCGGGGAAATGCCACCCGAGGAACAACCTCGTCCAAATGAAAAAGAAATTTCCACCTTTATCGCTCAACTGGATCAAAAATTAAGCGAAGGCAAGGCGGCCCGTATGGCTGCCCGTCCACCCGTGGCTCACTACCGCATGAGCCGCAAGGAATATCAGAATACAGTCTACGATCTGCTTGGTGTTCGTTATGACCCGACCAAACCGGGAGAGTTGAATGAAGACACATTGTGGCATGGATATGAACGAATTGGCTCCCAGCTTTCATTGTCTCCCTCGCATATCGACCGCTATTATCAGGCCGCGGAAATTGTTCTCGACCGTGCATTCCCTAAGACTGAAGGTGAAGCCCGTAAAATCAAAAAGACGGCTGCCGATCTTCGCTATGGTGGGGGAGAAAAACAAAAGGAAGCCCTCAAACGATTTGGAATTAAACGCCCTCTTCGCCAACTTCTTTTTCCAGGCAGGGTGGATCAGGCACTTGCCCATCATTGGTTTGGCAAAACCGGACCCGAACACAGCGGGCTCTATAAACTTCGTCTGCAAGCCAGTG
This sequence comes from Opitutia bacterium, assembly GCA_018675995.1. Classification (GTDB taxonomy): domain Bacteria; phylum Verrucomicrobiota; class Verrucomicrobiia; order Opitutales; family Seribacteraceae; genus Seribacter. The sequence goes on from JABGWZ010000132.1 coordinate 5,411, forward strand.
GCATCCGTCCGCCCGGAGGCCAACCCGCCCACCTGAGTATTGGAAGGAAGACCAGTGAGGAAAATGTCGATGGACTGATCGAACTGGATATCACCGCACCGGAGGATAAACCACAGGTTTACGAATTTGAAATCTTTCTGGAAATGCCCACGCAGTTGCATTTTGCGGTGGTGGCCACTGACGTCATTGACCGCCGGGGAGGAGGGGCTTTTCGCGGAGCACTCGCCAGTAGAAACGCCTACATTTTCACCCACAGCAGTGAGACCTCTCTTTTGAATCCCAATGCCCCGCAAATGTTTGACGGAGATGAGAACGGCATTTTCTCCACCGTGATTCTGGATTGGATTGAATGGGAAGGACCCATCATAACCCCTCAGGAGAAATCACTCCGCGAAAGAATTTTCCCGGAAAACAATGCGACCGTTGCAAAGGTCAGTGATCATCTTCTGTCTTTTGCACAACGGGCATGGCGACGAAAGGTGGACCCCCAGGAATTGTCCAGTTACCTAAAATCTTTTCAAATGGATGTCGAAGCCGGGGATAAGATTGAAGATGCCTTCCGTACGGCAATCCTTCGTGTCCTGACCTCTCGTAATTTCATCTATCTGGTCGAGGGCGAACCAAAAAC
>JABGWZ010000065.1 GCA_018675995.1 Opitutia bacterium
CTTCATAAAAAGGGAGAAACGGGAAATACCGTAATAAAAAAACATTACGCAAAAAAGCATCGTTAGAATTGTTGTTCCACAAAAAGCTGAAATTACCAAGACGGTAGAAAGTAATCCAACACCCCCTCCCCCGTAGCTCATAAGGGGGATTAGGGGTCCTGCTTGTTTCTTGCACTTTTCATACAGGAAATTAAAGTATTAAGCATGGATACTTTTGTAAAAATTGGACTGCCATGGGTAATTTCAATCGCTACAGTCTTTTACTTAGGACTTAAGCTAGGCTCCAATTCTCAAGAAAAAGAAATGAATGTTGCGGTCGGTAGTAATCAAACGCTAATACAAAGATCGCAAAAAGGTCAGTCTTTTAAAATACCTGAAGAAGCGCAGAAAGCCTTTTCCGATCGAGAAATTGTACCTAATATTACAACACCTGAGCTTCCACCCAATTTAGTTAGAATAATGGAGGGTGGAGACATCATAGAAAGACTTGGGGCATTCCTAGACGCAGTGAGGGCCATGGACAAAGGTAATGTAACAGATGTTGTCAGTGCTTTCGAAGCTCTCCCAAAGGGATACGGCAGGCACTTGGAAATGAAACTTCTCATGAGAAGTTGGTCAGCCATTGACCCAATCTCGGCATTAGCCTATGCAAATGAAACCTTAGACCCAAAAAGTGAAAGGCGTTTTGGAATTTCTGAAATACTGGCTGGGTGGGCGAATCGCGATCCAAATGAAGCTATCGCATGGGCACAGGAAAACAGTACTGATGACGCAGGAGCTGGATCATCACTCCTCTTTGGAGTTATAAAAGGACTCGCTGAAAAAGACTTAGAAAGAGCGGACGAAGTATTTAAAGATTTGCCTGAAGGAAATGCACGGTGGCAAGCGTCCACTTTTCTTGCTCAAAAATTTCCCGAGATAGGATTCGAAAAAGCTACAGCATGGGCAAATCAATTCCCCAAGTCGGACGAAAGAATGCGAGAAACCATATTGGGTCAAATAGGTGCAAAGCTGGCAAGGCAAGATATCGAGGCAACAGCTAGATGGGTCGAATCCATGAAAGATGATAAAGCATCGTTTCGAATAATGGATAATTTACTTACCCAGTGGGTGCCAAAAGATCCCGCCCGTGCCTCTCAATGGGTTAGTGAAATCCAAGAGACCGAAAAACGCCTCCATGGTATTCAGCAACTTGCCTCAAGGTGGGCGTTAACTGACCCGGTAGCTACAGCAGAGTGGCTTAACACTTTTCCCGCATCTGCAAAAATGGATCCTGTTGTAAGCGAGTTTGTCAATCGAATCTCCACCCGAGACCCAGAAGGTGCAGCTGGATGGGCTAATTCAATTGTGGATCCTGCAACTAAAGAAAAAGCCTTAAACAAAGCATTGAATGCATGGAACAGGGTTGACCCTGAGTCGGCTAAAAACTGGCAAAACGCAAATATGCAAAAGTAGAAATAACTCTGATTATTTACCTATCGTTTCGATAATTGCTACGATAGGCAAAAATAAAGCAATCACAATAAATCCAACCGCAACAGCTAGAAAAACAATCATTACAGGCTCAATCAAAGAAGTCATACCTGCTACTGCATTGTCAACATCCTCATCGTAATTATCTGCAATTCTAGTTAACATATCAGGTAATTCTCCGGTTTCCTCACCAATCTCAACCATACTTGTAACCATAGTTGGAAAAACTGGCTCTCTCTCCATTTGCACTGCCATAGCTTCTCCGTCTCGCACTGAATCGTGGACATTGGCCATGGCTTTAACAAAAAGCCCATTAGATAGTGTATCACGGGTAATTTGCAAAGCCTGTAAAATAGGCACACCACTACTCAACAATGTACCAAAAGTTCGGGTTATTCGGGAAATATTTGATTTACCTACAACATCTTTGACCGCAGGAACATTTAATCCAAGCCAATCAAAAACTTTTGCTCCGGGTTTGGTCTTTTTAAATAATATTAGTCCTCCAACAGTGCCAATCATTCCTCCCAGAACAAGGACTGGGTGGGTTGAGAATAATTCACTAATGTTAATTACGATTTGAGTAGGTCCGGGCAATGGTGCACCTCTTAGCATTTGCTCGAAAATTGTTTGAAACTGGGGAACAACAACCATCATAAGAAGGGTCACAATACCCACAGCAACAAACATAATCACACTCGGATAAATCATGGCTGATTTAACCTTTTTAATCGTTCTGATATTTTTTTCCTGAAATTGAGCCAAACGATCAAGAACAAGTTCTAATACTCCACCGGCTTCACCAGCTTTGACCATATTAACATAAAGGTTATCGAAAATTTTGGGATACCCAGCCAAACCGTCCGACAAATTCCCCCCAGAGGAAACCTTTTCGGAGATATCCTGAAGGATAGCTTTAAACTTTGGCTTCTTTTCTTGTTGTTTGATCATTACCTCCATGCTCCTAAGCAAAGGTAAACCAGCGTGTACCAATGTAGACATTTGGCGGGTGAATATTGATATATCTTCCGTGGTTGGCCCACCCCCAATCTCTAATGCTAGCAAACCGCTTTTTTTCTTCTTAGGCTTGGCTGTTTTTCCTTCCTTTTCAGCCTTACTCCTTTTTTTTGTTTTTTCAGGCTTGGCAGCAGAGGGTTGTTCTTGAACCGGAGCAGGTTCAGAAGCTGAGCTAGGAGTAGGAGCTGGATTATCAATCGGAATAACTTGAGATACGCTCAAGCCATACTGAGCCAATTGAGCAAGTGCCTGCTCCTCATTAGGAGCCTCGAAAGTACCCTGCGATGGTGCCCCTGTCTGATCTGTTCCGGTAAATTGATAAATTGGCATGGCATTAATGTTTAAATGATTTTAAGTATATTTCAAGACTTCGTCTACAGTACTCTCCCCATCAAAAATTGAGCGAATTCCATCCTCACGTAAAGTTCTCATCCCCTGTTCGATCGCATTTTGCTTGAGTACTAAGGTAGCTGCCCCCGAGTTAATCATTTCCCGAAAAACATCGGTTACTTTAATCATCTCGAAAAGACCGGTTCGGCCTCGGTAACCAGACTGGTTACATTCGGCACATCCGGCTCCAAAGTAAAACTTTCGATCCCCCAATTCGTTAGGATTAAGACCTAGGTTCTGGAATACTTCTTTCTTTGGTTCAAATTCCTCTTTGCAACCCGAGCAAATTTTACGAACCAATCGCTGGGCCAAAACAAACTCCAGGGATGCAGAAAGAAGAAAAGGCTCGAGCCCCATATCTATTAATCGAGTGACTGCACCCGGTGCATCATTGGTATGCAGAGTACTTAGCACGACATGCCCAGTAAGAGAAGCCTGCACAGCAATTCTGGCAGTTTCGATATCCCGAATTTCCCCCACCATTATTTTATCTGGATCCTGACGAAGGAAAGCACGCAATGCTCGAGAAAAGTCCAAACCTACCTGGTGGTTAACCGGTACCTGCATAATGCCTTCTAATTCATACTCCACAGGATCTTCAGCTGTAAGTAGCTTAGTATCCATATTATTCACTTCTTTAAGTGCACTGTATAGAGTGGTTGTCTTTCCCGATCCAGTTGGCCCGGTGACAATAAAAATTCCATTTGGTCGGCGAACCGCATCTCGGATACCCGTCTTCACATTTTCGGGTAATCCCAAATTATCCAAATCTAAATTGACAGCAGACTTATCAAGCACACGCAACACGACACTCTCCCCAAATTGCGTGGGTAATGTGGAAACACGTAAATCAACTGCTCTGCCCTCAATTGTCATTTTAATTCTCCCATCCTGCGGAATCCGATGCTCAGCGATATTCAAATCAGCAATAACTTTAATCCGGGAAATAACAGGGAGCGCCAAGCTCTTAGGAGGTGGGGACATTTCATATAGGGCTCCATCCACTCGATAACGTATCCTAAATTCATTTTCAAAAGGCTCAAAATGAATATCTGAAGCCTGTGCTCTGATTGCCTGCTGCATTACAAGGTTTACAAACCGAATAATTGGGGTTTCATTCGCAGCATCACTTAATTCATTTTCCTTGGTCTCATCTAATCCTTCGAAATTATCAAGTCCAACTTCTCCGAGTAAATCATCCAAAGAATTTTCTTCAGTCGGATAATAATGGTCCAATAATTGATTAACATATTCCGGTTCTGTGACAATAAGTTGAATCTCAAGATTCAGGGCAAAAGTTAAGTCATCAATGATTGCTGAATTAAATGGATCACCAGCAAGGAAATGAATCCCCCCCTCAGACAAGTATAAAGGAACAATACCATACTGACGGGCCATATCGGGCTTGATTGAAGAAATAACCTCAGAGTCAATTTCATCGACTTCTCCAATCTGAAGCTCATAGCCAAGATACTCAGCAACAAGACCCAGTATATCTTCTCTTGAAGCTAAGCCAGCAGAAATAATCACCTCAGAATAAGATTTATTTCCGGCAATAACCTCTTCGTCAAAAAGTTCGTCTAATCCGTGCTGGGAAACACCTTCAACCTGCTTGAAAATATCACGGATACTTGAATTGTAATCTAAGAAAAGCATCGTTTTACTCAATCCTCGGCAGTAGTAACCATAAGTACTTCATCCAATGTTGTAACTCCTGCCAAGACTTTCCGAAACCCGTCTTCCCTCATGGTCCTCATTCCCATTTCACGGGATTTTTTACGTAATTCCACAATACTAACATTGTGATAAATCATTTCCTCAATCTCTTGATTCACCACAAAAATTTCAAACACTCCTTTTCTCCCCCGAAAACCACTATCCCCACATTTATCACAGCCAGCTCCATGCATAAATGTGGCACTGCTTGCCTGATCTTCAGAAACCCCTAAGATACTCAATTCATTAGCACTTGGCGTGTAAGGTTCCTTGCAATTCTGACAGATTGACCGGACTAATCGTTGAGCCAAGGCGGCTCGCAGCGAAGCAGAAACAAGGAACGGCTTTACGCCCATATCGATTAATCGGGAAACAGAACTTGGGGCATCATTGGTGTGCAAAGTACTAAACACCATGTGCCCAGTGAGGGATGCATTAATGGCGATCTCTGCTGTCTCCAAGTCCCGAATCTCACCCACCATGACAATATTTGGTGCCTGCCGAAGCATGGAACGCAGTGCCGCAGAAAAAGTCATTCCCACTTCTGCTCTAACCTGAACCTGATTTATTCCTGCTACTTCATACTCAACCGGATCTTCAACCGTTATAATTTTTCTATCCGGAGTATTGATAACATTAAGTGCTGAATAGAGTGTTGTTGATTTACCCGAACCGGTTGGTCCAGTCACCAAGAAAATTCCGTCAGGCAAACCAATAACGCTTTCGAAAGTGGTCTGATCATCCGAAAAGAAACCCAACTGGGGAAGACCTAGACTGAGACTCTCTTTGTCTAAAATCCGCATGACAATACTTTCACCATGAACAGTCGGTAAAGTGGAAACTCGTAAATCAATTGATTTCTCACCCACTTTGACATTGATACGTCCATCCAAAGGCACACGTTTTTCAGCAAGGCTCACATTTGCCATTAATTTCGTCCGGGAAATAATGGATGGCTGCAATCGCTTTGGAGGATCAGGCTGCTCGCGTAATTTCCCATCAATTCGAAATCGAATTCGAAACTTCTTCTCTAATGGCTCCATATGTATGTCTGAAGCTCGTGAATCCAGTGCATCTTTTATGACCGAGTGCACATATTTTATTATAGGAGCATCTTCCTCACTTACATCCTCGGGCTTTACACCGTCACCAATTTCAATATCTTCACTTCCTGCATTTCCAAAGAAGTCCTCCATTTTTCTATCTTCGGCTGCACCATAAGCTTCATCGATAGCTGCCAAAACAGCTCCCCGGTATGCAACTTTGGGATTAATCATTTTACCCAAAAGATGGGTTAAATTATCATATCCATCCTGATCCAAAGGGTTGCCAAAAACAATCTCGATTTCAGAACCAGTTGCCCCAATGGGGAATGCCTCATATTTCCTCGCCCACTCTGGGGTAAGAATATTTATTACCTCTTCCGTAGGATTTAAAGTCGATAAATCAACGGTATCCATGTTGAGTTCGCCTGCCAAAAAGTTTACAACTTCCTCTTCCGGCATTCCTGTCTTCTCGAGTACTCCATTCATAATGGCAACCTCCTTGCCACCAATTAACCCATTACTCTGCGACTCAACCTCAGCAGTTATTTCAGCGAGTGCTTCAACTGACAAAATCCCCTGTTGCTTAAATGCATCCAGGATAAATTCGTCAGTAGGGTTCATTGGTTATGATAAGCACTAAAAATCAGATAAAAGAAAGGATAAAAGAATATTTTTAACGGGTTAAAGAAATTTACCTGCCCAATCCCATCAAGAACTCAGGATTATTTTTTGTTTTGCGAACACGCTGAATGAACATTTCCATAGCTTCCACTGGAGGGACACCTTTGAGCGAACGACGAAGAGAGTATATCTTATTTAACTCATCTGGATGATACAATAGCTCTTCCTTTCTGGTACCACTTTTTTCGAAATCTAACGCAGGGAAAATTCGTTTATTAGAAAGCTCCCGATCTAAGTGAAGCTCCATGTTACCCGTACCTTTAAATTCTTCAAAAATGACCTCATCCATTTTACTTCCTGTCTCAACCAAAGCGGTACCCAAAATGGTGAGGCTTCCACCACCCTCAATGTTCCGGGCAGATCCAAAAAATCTCTTCGGACGTTGCAGGGCAGTCGCTTCCACGCCTCCACTTAATATTTTTCCGCTATTCGGCATTGTGGAATTGTAAGCCCGTGCAAGACGGGTTATGGAATCCAATAAAATTACCACATCCTGTCCCCACTCAACCATTCTGCGTGCTTTTTCGATGACAATTTCGGCTGCATGAACGTGGCTTTGTGCACTTTCATCAAAGGTGGATGCAATTACCTCAGAATCTGGAACTTGGCGTCGGAAATCAGTAACTTCCTCCGGTCTTTCGTCAACGAGTAAAACAATCAAATGAGCCTGCGGGTTATTCACGCGCAGGGAGCGGGCAATTGCCTGTTGCAGCACTGTCTTCCCAGTCCTAGGAGGAGCAACAATTAAACCTCGCTGCCCAAGACCGATTGGAGAAACAAGATCGACCACTCGCATCGAAACATTATCCCACTCCACATCTGCATTTGTCTCCAAATAGATTCTGTCCAACGGATAATAAGGAACTAACTCAGTGAAAGGCATAATTCTGGATGCCTCCTCTGGGTCACCTCCCATTACTTTATCAACTTGGATCAAAATCGGACAGCTAGAGTCTTCCATCTTTGCCCGAATGAAACCTTGGACTAAATGACCTGTTTTAAGTCCAAATCTTTTTACCAAAAGCTCAGGTACGAAAGGACTCTGGGCTTTCAAGCGATAATTATCTTTTTCCTGGAGTAAGAAGCCATGTCCATCCTCAGTCACCTCGATGATAGCCGAAACTTGGATTGGACATAATTTCTTAAAACAGGTGTCGAAAAGAAGGTCGAAAATTTCTTCCCTAATCGGAGCCGGAGGCATTTCAATCTCAAGTGGCAAACTTACCACCTTTTCTTTTAATTCGGGCAAAGCGAGCTCATAAAATTCGTTAAAGTTAATAGGATCGCTATCGGCCCCGGCAAACTCTTCTGCTAATGCAGTTAAGCCTCCTTCAGTTTTTAGGGCTTCAGACTCTAGAAGATTCCCTATTAACAATGGCTTACTTTCAGTATCTTCGTAGGGTAATTTCCTTGGCTTTTTGAATTTGGGTCGGGGTTTCTTTTTCGGATTCTTATTGTCCTGCCAATTTTGTTTTTTGAAATTCTTATTACCGTGCCTTGGGTGGTTGGAATGCTGAGGCTTTGACTGGTTTTGTTGAGGACTGGATTTCTCAATCGCCTCTTTTTCAGCATTAGTATGGCTAGATTGATTAGCCCCCACCCTTTTTTCATTCTCACTAGAACTGGCCTTATCTTCATATGGATTAGTATCCTTTTTTTCAGGTTCTGATCCGTCGGTGCTAAAAAAGAGCTGTCCGCTATCCTTGGGTTCAATTTCAGGGGTAGAAACAGATTCACCATTCTGATCCAATGGAGTTGCTGGATTTTCTTTAATTAAGCTTGGCTTAACTTTGCTATCTTCGGGGACATTATCTGCTCCTAAGTCTTTACTTTTTTTCGCAGTTGCCTTGGTTGTTTTTTTCGTTGGCATGAGAGGTATGGGTGAGGGTAAATTATTTTAAAAGAAATAAAAATTGGTTAATTTGTTGATCTACGAATTCTGGATTCCCATCCGTTACTATTACAAAATCAGCAAGATTTCCTTTTTCAGTTGTATTCATCTGAGATTTCAAGCGTGATTGAATGTCGAAATTCGACAATCCCCTCCCCTGCAATCGAGTGTTTTGCATAGTTGTAGATGCGTGAACAGAAATCGTTTTTGTAAATAGGGCATGAAGATTATTTTCAAAAAGTAAAGGAACCTCCACGACAAATTCAGATTTATCAGAAGTTTCAATGAAAGTGGTCCAACCCTTGCGAATCTTAGGATGGACGAGTTGCTCCAGCCAGGATCGTTCGTTGGAAGATTCAAATATTACACGGGCAAGCTCTGCTTTGTCAATGCTTCCGTTAGGATCTTTTATTTTCGGCCCCCATCGGGAAACAATCTTCTCGGTCACCTCATTATCCCCAGAAAGAATATTATGGGCATAGGAATCAGTTGAAATCACCTCCCATCCAAGTACTCCAAATTTTTCACAAACAGTCGACTTGCCACAAGCGATTCCTCCAGTAACTCCCACTACAATTTTACCGGGAAAAAAATCCATTTAATCATCTTCCTTATTCAAGGAGTCCACGCAAGCCTGGAAATAGGGAAAGTTTTATGATAATCGTCTTGCCACTATTCGCAGACTCAATATTCTGCTAAAATGTTTAGTTGGTAGGGTATCCAAGTGGCTAAAGGATGCGGACTGTAAATCCGCCCGCTTCGTGCGTTCGTCGGTTCGAATCCGACCCCTACCACCATACAAGCTTCTAAATATTGATAGGTGTTTCCTTCTAATTTGTAGTTAGCATAAAAATTTGCTTTTCTACCCTAAAAACAAAGCATTAATCGTCCATTCAACCGGCATTTATTTATCTACTTGTGGCTTGATTCATGATTTGACACCACTTAACTTATAAACAGTGATTAATTTATGAGGAGAGGTTTAAAATGGGTTGCTATCATTGTTGGTGGGATCGTGCTGTACTTGTATAAAAAGTGGAGTGGCCAGCTTCCTTAATGAATTTTTTATCTAAATTAGGAACTCGTTTTTTTTACGCAGGTGCTCTCGGCCTAATCCTTGCTGTTCTCTTTTCAGAATACACAAGCCTCTTTCTTTATGCGAAATACCAAGGTTGGTCTGGATGGCGTACAATTACCGGCTCAGAACCCAATTTCCTGACTTCGATAATACAGAAAGTTTCTTGGGCCGCATTTTTTTCTTCCAGTTGGTTTATGCTGTGGAGATTAGATTCTTTCTTCACACTTAGCCCAAAGTCAGAAAAAGTAGATATTTCTCAACCGGTAAGCAATGAGAGCAATGAAAAAAGCTCCGATACAATTCGCTTCCATGGGGAAAATGATGAAAATTTTGTACAGGAGAAAGAAGAGAGCATCAATATTCAGGATTCAGTGTTAGCCGAGCAAAACGGTGAACCAGAAGAAGAAAACCCAATTTTCAGCCTTGTGGATATAAAATACGCGGAAGTTATTGGCCTCAAAGCACCGTTTACGATCGATGAATTTAAGCCATCCTACCGAAAACTGATTGCCAAGTATCATCCTGACCGGGTTGCTGTAATGGGTGAGGAGATTAGAGAAGTAGCCGAGAAGAAAGCAAAGGAAATTAACCGTGCTTACGATTACTTTCAAAAAAAGTTTGATTTGAGCTGAAATAAAATTGCCATTGATAATTCTCGCTTGAAGCTAGGAATAAAGTCATTACTATATTAACCTTTTTAATATTATGACTGACAAACCAAGCAAACATGAATTTCAAGCCGAGACCAAGCAGGTTCTCGATATTGTAGTTAATTCCCTTTACAAGGACAAAGAAATCTTCGTCAGAGAATTAATCTCAAATGCTTCTGACGCATTAGAAAAATTGCGTCGCTTACAAATTACCGAGAAAGATATCCAGGATGATAATCTTGAGCACGAAATCAAGGTAAGCACTGATGAAAGTGGAAAAACTTTAACGATTCAGGATTTTGGCCTTGGAATGGACAAAGAGGAATTAATTGAAAATCTTGGAACAATTGCCCATTCTGGCTCGAAGGCTTTTATGGAAGCTCTTAAATCAGATGGTGAGAACAATGATAACCTAATCGGTAAATTTGGAGTTGGGTTCTACAGTGTTTTTATGGTTGCAGATAAAGTTCATGCTTTTACCAGAACTTGGAAAAAAGATGGGCAAGGACAATGCTGGGAAAGTGACGGCAGTGGTTCGTACTCGATCGAAGAAGCCAACGACCAGCAGCGCGGAACAAAAATTGTTATAAACCTCAAAGAGGAATTTGCTGAATATGCGAAGGAAGACCGTATCAAGGACATCATTAAAAAATACTCTGCGTTTGTCCAGTTCCCCGTTTCTGTAAATGGCGAAAAGGTTAACACTGTCGATGCAATTTGGTTACGTTCCAAAAAGGATATAAAAGACGAAGAGTATGAGGAATTTTACAAATTCCAATCTAATGACTATGAAGCACCGCTCATGCGAATGCACTTCAGTGCTGATGCCCCTCTCGAAATCAATTCTCTACTCTTTGTGCCCAAAAGAAATATGGAGAAAATGGGTATGTTTAGGAATGAAAATAAAGTAGCCCTGCATTGCCGGAAAGTTTTAATTGATCCTGAACCTAAGTCTCTCTTCCCCGAATGGCTTCGCTTCCTAAAGGGTGTCGTAGATAGTTCTGATCTCCCCCTTAATGTTTCACGCGAAGTGATGCAGGACAGTGAACTGCTTCGTAAACTTAACCAAGTTCTGACCAAACGCTTCCTTCGCTTCCTTAACGAACAATCAAAGAAAGAAGCAGATACATATCTTGAGTTTTGGAAGGAATTTGGCATCTTACTTAAAGAAGGCGCCGCAACAGACTTTACATACAAAGAAGATTTAGCCAAATTACTACGCTTTGAATCCACGGCTCTCGAACCTGGTAAACTGACCGGTTTGGATGATTACATTGACCGAATGGCAAAAGACCAAAAAGAAATACTCTTTCTTTTTGGTAAAAGTAGAGAATCCATCGAGGCCGGACCCTACCTCGAGGCACTAAAAGCACGAAGTTTGGAAGTTCTTCTTCTCACTGAACCTGTTGATGAATATGTCATGCAATCAGTTCGTGAGTATAAAGAGAAAAAGATTATTTCAGCAGATTCGGAAGAGCTAAAATTGGAAAAATTGGACGAGGCACCCAAAGGGAAATCCATGACCAAGAAAGATACTAAGGCCTTGTGCAAGTGGCTAAAAGAAACTCTAAAAGATAAAGTATCCGATGTTGAAACAGGTGAGCGCCTGATCGATAGCCCAGTATGTATCGTAGGTGGAGACGGCATGGGTGGCGCATCCGCACGCAGAGTAATGAAAATGATGCAGGGAGGGGACGGAATGCCCTCTGCACCTGTGAAGCTGCAAGTTAACCAAAGGCATCCGATCATCAAAGGTCTGTCGAATTTAGTACAATCGGATAGCAATACTGCTGAACTAATTGCATATCAGTTATTGGATAATGCACTAGCCACTGCTAATTTACTTGATGACCCGCGTGAAATGATTGCACGAAGTTATCAAGCTATTGAAAAGCTCGCAAATCAATAGCTTTGAATATTCTTATTAGAGAATCGATACCCTGTTAATTGAAAAATAGATATTGCGAAATTTTTAAAAGCATGAGTAAATTCGCATTATGAGCATAAAATTTCCTATAAAAAGAATCCTGCTAGGTTTTTCAGTCACCGTTATTCTAATTGTTTTTTCCTCTTGCACTCGTGGAGGAACAAATCCTTTTGCCAAGGACGATACAGAAGTGAATGAAAATGTTAAAAACCTGATGGGGTTAGCTGTGGGAATGACCAAAAATCAAGTTTTTTCTCTCGCTGGTGTCGCCAACTACATGGAAGGGTATGACTGGGGAAGTGCATGGTTTTATAAAATCCGAAAAGGTGGAAATGAAGGCAGCTTAGCAAACAAAGATGTACAAGAGAAGTATATGCCTGTCGTGTTTGATAATACGGATCGCGTGATGGGTTATGGCTCGAAGTTTTACGAGCAAACCTTGGACGATCTAGGCACAGGACAATTCTAAATTCTTACGATTCTTAATATTGTCGATTGACGGACTGAGGAATTTCCGTTTTACTAAAACGCTTTTCTCAAAAACACTATGAAAACTACTCTTGCCAAAGCAGAAACTACCACTCATGGGTGGAAAATCGTCGATGCTAAAGACCAAATCCTTGGAAGACTCGCCGTCTCCATAGCCAATACACTGCGTGGTCGTGATAAACCAATCTACACGCCCCATGTAGACACGGGAGATTTCGTTATCGTTATCAACGCGTCCAAGATTAAGTTAACTGGATCAAAAGAAGAGCAGAAAAAATACATGTTCTACAGTGGCTACATGGGTGGTGAGAAGTATAGAAATGTTGCCGACTTTAGAGAAAATCGCCCCGAGTTTATTATAATGAACGCAGTGAAGGGTATGTTACCTAAAAATAAATTAGCAAGCCGTATGCTCACCAAGTTAAAAGTTTATCCTGGAGAAGAGCACCCTCACTCTGCTCAACAACCTACACCTCTTTCTACATTGTAAAATTTTATGAGTGCAAAATCAAAGACAGACGAATTTATAGCTACCGGAAGAAGAAAGACCAGCACCGCTCGCGTACGCATCAAACAAGGCACTGGTATTTTTGTAATTAACGGTAAAGATTACGCTGAATATTGTTCAACAGAACAAAATCGTAAAATTGTATTATCCCCACTTACCACCATTGATATGGTAGGTGGTGTCGATGTAACTGTAAATGTTTCCGGTGGAGGCGGATCGGGTCAGGCTGGTGCAATTCGCCATGGTTTGTCTAGGGCCTTAGAAAAAATGGATTCCGAACTTCGAGTGCCACTAAAAAAAGCAGGTCACATGCGACGAGATCCTCGTAAAATTGAAAGAAAGAAAACAGGTCAACCTGGGGCACGGAAGAGATTCCAATTTTCGAAACGATAAACATTATTTAATACTTTATATTTCAACCCCTCGGAACTCCAACCGAGGGGTTTGTTTTTTTAACAGCGCTAACATTTTTATTCCAATTATATGAATGCTACAATTGTAGGTGCATCTGGCTATTCTGGCAGAGAATTAGTTTCCCTTCTCGTTAATCATCCCGAAGTCAAACTTTCACAGGTAACATCAAGGGCTCTTGCAGGTCAAAATGTTCAAAATGAAATCCCACATGTTCGGGGCAAGGTAAAAGATCTTTGCTTTTCAAATCCGTCTATTAAAGAATTAACTGAACAATCGGGATGCGAGTTATTCTTTCTTGCCCTACCCCATGGCACCGCTGCTTCCTATGCAGTTCCATTATTGGAATCCGGCAAGAAGGTAATCGATCTGTCAGCAGATTTTCGGTTAACAACTTCGGATACATACGAAGAGTTCTACGGTTCCCCCCATCCATCTCCTAAGTGGTTAGAAAAGGCAGCCTATGGATTACCTGAAATTCATTCGCTATCGTGGGAGAAATCCCGCTTGATCGCATCGCCTGGTTGTTACCCAACTAGTTTACTAATTCCTCTGTTTCCGCTTTTGCAAAATAAACTAATACAAAAGCAAGATATTATTGCCAACAGTATGAGCGGAGTGAGTGGTGCTGGAAGAAATGCTACAGTTAAACTGCTATTCTGCGAAAGAAATGAGAGTGCCTGTGCTTACGGATTACCCAAACACCGCCATTTATCTGAAATTGAGGAACAACTCTCAATCGCAGCAGAAAATGAAGTTATTCTATCATTCCACCCCCACCTTGCACCAATGAATCGTGGAATTTGCTCTACCATTTCATCTTTGCCAGAAGGAAAGTTAGACCGAAGCACCATTATTGAATGCTGGAAAGAATTTTATCATGGCAGAAAATTTGTTCATATACTTGATGAAGACGAATTCCCCGATGTTAAGAATGTGGTCGGGACCAACCGGATTGATATTTCTGTAAGTGCAGATCGCCGGACAGGCAGGTACATAATTTGTTCCGCTGAGGATAATCTCTTAAAAGGTGCGGGTGGTCAGGCTGTACAATCAATGAACATCTGTCAGGGGTATGACGAAGGAGCTGGACTACCATGAAATTCTACGAAGATGGCGAGGCGCTAACTGACCCTCAGGGGTTTTTCTGTGCTGGCGTCCATTGCGATGTAAAAGGAGCACGGGACGGCAAATTGGATCTTGGTATCATTTATTCGAAAAAACCTTGTAATGCTGCAGGGGTTTTCACCACAAATGATGTTCAAGCTGCCCCGGTTAGATACTCGAAAATATTGGTAGCAGATGGCGAAAGTACTTTTCATGCAATTCTCGCAAACAGTGGCAACGCAAATGCCTGCACAGGACAACAAGGAGAAAACGATAATCTCAAGATGGTGTCCGAGGTAGCAAGACAGCTAAACATAGAAAAAAACGAAGTCCTCGTTTGCTCCACGGGCAGAATTGGCATTCCTTTACCAATAAGTCGTTTGACGGCTGGAATCCGAGACGCAAGCGAAGACATAGTTGATGAGTGCGAAGGAGCCAGAGCATTTCAGAAAGCTATTCTGACCTCAGATACCTGCACGAAATCCTGCTCTGCCAAAATTAAAACTTCTCTAGGTGAAGTGACTATTGGTGGAGTCGTAAAAGGGGCTGGGATGATCGAACCCAATATGGCTACTATGCTCGCTTTTATTACCACTGACATTGGTGCTAAGAATATGGCACTTAAAAAAGTCCTCAGCGATGCAGTCGAGCATTCTTTCAATCGCATTACGATTGATGGAGATATGAGCACTAATGACACTGTTCTCATATTGGCAAATGGAGCATCGGGGTGTGAACTATCTAAAGAATCGAAATCTGTTCAAAAAAGCTTTGCCGAGGCAGTGAATGCAATCTGCTCCTGTCTTGCCAGGAAATGTGTGACGGACGGTGAGAAGGTGACTAAATTCGTTAAAGTCAAAATTAAGGGAGCTAAGGATGATACCTCAGCCATGAAAGTCGCTAGGTGTATATCGAACTCGCTCCTTGTGAAATCGTCTTGGTATGGATCCGACCCAAACTGGGGTAGAATTGTTGATGCCGCCGGATATGCCAAGGTTGGACTAAGCTTTGAAGAGTTAAGTATATTTTACAATGAGTGCCCGGTATTAAAAAATGGTAAGCCACTAGTTGAAAATAAGTCAAAGTGGAAAGAAATAGTCTCAGCCAAAGAATTTTCAATCATTCTCGAATTAAATATGGGGAATGCGGTTGGTGAGGTTTGGAGTAACGATTTAAGTGAGGAGTATGTTAACTTTAATAAAAGCGAATGATGCCTGACATGGAAGAAAGTAAAAGAAAAGCAAGTATCCTTGTTGAGGCACTCCCTTATGTCAGAAGATTTAGGGGGTCGATCTTTGTAATAAAATATGGTGGTAGCTTCATGGACTCCACTGATCCACTAGTTCGGTCACGCGTGGCACAGGACTTAGTTTTTTTGCACTTCGTGGGAATTAAAGTTGTGGTCGTTCACGGCGGCGGGAAAGCAGTAACCCGAGCACTCGCAAACAAGGGAATCGAGCCAAATTTTGTCGATGGGTTAAGGGTTACTGGTAAGGAAACAATTGAAGTGGTGGATGATATTCTCAACGGATCAGTTAACAAAGAAGTAGCCTCCTTTGTATCCAACTATGATTGCCGAGTGAAAAGAATTCCGGGCAAGCAAATACTTACTTGCTCTAAGCTTTCCCATCCATCTGACCTTGGATTTGTGGGAGAAATTAGTTCCGTACAAACTGATCCAATTCTGAAAGCTCTTGAATCTGACACAATGCCCATTCTTTCCTCAACAGGTTCGGATGAATCCGGTCAATGTTACAATATCAATGCGGATACAGCAGCTGCACAAATCGCTATTGCATTAAAGGCAAGGCGATTAGTATACCTGTCAGATGTTCCTGGCTTACTTCAAGACCCAAGTGATCCAAGTTCGCTACTCTCTAGTCTTCCAGTTGACCAGGTTGAACCCCTCAAAGAAAAGGGAGTGATTGCACAAGGAATGCTACCAAAAGTAAACAGTGCGGTTGAAGCACTTAACCAAGGAGTCAACCGTGTCCATTTTATTGATGGTAGACTCGCCCATAGCATACTGCTTGAAATCTTCACAGATGAAGGAATTGGTACAGAGATCATACACTCGTAATATTTTTGTGATATGAATCCAGAGCACGAAAAGTATTTAATAAGTAATTATGCAAAGCCTGCTCTTGAAATCATCAAGGGAGAAGGCAGTTATCTATGGGACTCTAGTGGAACAAAATTTCTCGACTTCACTTCTGGAATTGCAGTCACCAATATTGGCCACGGCCACAAACATTGGATTGAGAAAGTTACAAAGCAGGCAAAAGAACTCACTCACTGTTCCAATCTCTTTTCAATTCCTGAGCAAGTTAAACTTGCCAAGAGGCTTGTAGATAAAGTTGGCCCTGGTAAAATGCTCTTTTGTAACAGCGGAGCCGAGGCGAACGAGGCAATGATAAAATTTTCCAGGTTAGTTGGTAAGAAAAATGCCAAAGAAAAAACTACACTCCTGGTGGCTGAAAATGGCTTTCATGGAAGAACCATTGGAGCTCTATCGGCAACCTCATCACCAAAATACAGAGAAGGGTTTGAGCCTTTACTTGATGGCTTTTCCTTCGCACCGCTGAATGACCTTAAATCCTTTGAAAATCTGGTTAATGAACAAACTGTTGGAGTCATGCTGGAATCAATACAAGGCGAAGGTGGCATTAGGGTTGCCGAAGACAAATTCCTGCAGGGACTTGAAAAACTATGTAAGGATCAAAACCTTCTTTTTTTACTCGATGAAGTACAAACCGGCATTGGGCGAACCGGAGAATTTCTTGGCTTTCAAAAGTCTGGTGTTCGGCCTGACGCAGTTGCAATCGCAAAAGGGTTGGGCGGTGGATTCCCTATCGGAGCGATATGGATTTCGGAAAAATGGAGCGATATATTTCAACCAGGTTCACATGGAACCACTTTTGGAGGATCGCCACTTGCCTGCTCTGCAGCGAATTCCGTACTCGATGTACTTGAGCAGGAAAACCTGATTCTTGGAGCCAGAGAAAAAGGGCAGTTCCTCAAAGCTGGCCTAGAAAAATTAAAAGTTCAATACCCCGATCTGGTAAATGTAGTTAGAGGAAGAGGCCTCATGCTTGCCTTGGTTCTCAATGAATCACCAACGCGCTTGATTGAACTTTTAAGGCAATCCCAGCTCCTAGTTGTAGGTGCAGCAGAAAACTCGATCCGTTATTTACCACCTCTCACGGTGACTAAAAATGAATTACAAGAAGGGCTAGAAATAACTGGGAATGCACTTAGCCTCATCCAGAAAGATCAAAGAAAATGAAACACTTTTTAGAAGAAAATAATTTTACCAAAGAAGAAATTCAATCCATCTTCGAGAATGCATTCAGGTTTAAAGAAAACAGAAAGGCCCGACCTTCTCTGGATTTAAAAGACCAAAGCTGGGGTATGTTATTTTATAAAAACAGCACTCGAACCAGAGTTTCCTTTGAAGTGGGCATAAGAGAATTGGGTGGCAACCCAATTCTACTCGACCTTTCAAGCACCCAAATCGGAAGGGGGGAAAGCGTCCAGGATACAGCCAAAGTTCTATCCCGTTTTTTGGACGGATTAGTTATTCGGACACATGGACACGATTTGATTACAGAATTTGCAAACTATGCTGAAATTCCAGTGGTTAATGCCCTGACTGATTTTCTTCATCCATGCCAAATTTACTCTGATTGTATGACTTTACTTGAAAAGACGAGCGACTCCCAAAATCCCGCGGAAGGATTAAAAGATAAAAAATTGGCTTTCTTTGGAGATACTAGTTGCAATATGGCAAATTCATGGATCCTTGCCGGTGCTATTTGGGGGCTCGACATTTGGTTGTGTGGTCCAGAAGAGTTTAAGCCGACAAAAGAAATTGAAGACTTTTGCCGTAAATTCGATTTACCAATTCAGTGGCATTTTACATCTGATTGCAAAAAGGCAGCTCATCAAGCTGATGTACTATACACAGATGTTTGGGTTAGTATGGGTTGTGAAGATCAAAAAAATGAACGAATGGAAAAGATGAGTCCCTTCAGAATCACGGAGGACTTATTCGAAATAGCAAATCAAAATGCTTTATTTATGCATTGTATGCCAGCGCACCCGGGAGAAGAGGTTACTGAGGAAGTTCTTGGATCTACCAGATCTATTCTATTTGACCAAGCCGAGAATCGATTGCATATGCAGAAGGCTATTCTTAAACAATTAGTTAACATCCAAAATTAAATAAATGAAAATCATTCTCGCCTATTCTGGAGGGCTCGACACCTCTGTTCTAGTTCATTGGTATGCGAACGAACAAAATGACGAAGTTATAACCTACTGTGCTGATGTTGGACAAGAAGAAGAATTAGATGGACTGGAGGAAAAAGCTTTATCAACCGGAGCCACCGCCCACCGAACCCTTAATTTAGTCGATGAATTCGCTGAAGATTATATTTACCCAATGGTTCGGGGTAACGCAGTATACGAGTCTCAGTACCTACTTGGGACATCTATTGCCAGACCATTAATCGCGAAAGCACACATCGATATTGCACGGGAATTTAATGCCAACGCAGTCGCCCATGGAGCCACCGGAAAAGGAAATGATCAATGCCGCTTTGAGCTGACTTTCTCTGCACTTGCACCTGATCTTCAAATTCTTGCACCTTGGAGGGATGCCTCTTTTAGGGAAAGATTTCCTGGGCGAAAAGAAATGATTGAATATTGTAAGACTCATTCGATTGATGTTGAAGCGAGTGCATCCAAGCCCTATTCGATGGATCGTAATCTTTGGCATATTTCCTATGAAGCGGGTATTTTGGAAGATCCCTGGTTTGATCCTACGACCCCTGAAAATAGGGAAATGTATAAATTAACAGTTGACCCTGAACTTGCACCCGACGAGGCACAATATATTGAGTTAACTTTTGAGAAAGGTAATTGTGTGGCAATTGATGGATCTTCATATTCTCCTTCAGCTATAGTTACCCATCTGAATAAAATTGCTGGAAAGCACGGGATTGGACGTGTGGATTTAGTTGAGAACAGATTTGTTGGCATGAAAAGCAGGGGTGTATATGAAACTCCGGGAGGAACCATTCTCCTTCATGCCCACCGTCAAATTGAGACCTTAACAATGGATAGGGATTTAATGCACATGCGTGACTCCCTCGTACCCAAATATGCTGAGTTAATTTACTATGGTTTTTGGTTTGCCCCTGAACGCGAGGCCCTGCAAGCACTAATAGACAAGAGTCAGGATACTGTCACCGGAACCGTCCGTCTAAAATTATATAAGGGAAATATTATTACTGTGGGGAGAAAGTCTGCAACATCGCTCTATGACGAGGGAATTGCATCCATGGATGATGACGAAAGTGATTACCAACCTGAAGATGCGACTGGTTTCATACGCTTAAACGCACTCCGGCTTAAAGAAAGAAATCGTAAACAGGGATATAAAGGTTAATTATTAAATGACTGATGCAATTACTTGTCATAGATAATTACGATTCTTTTACTTACAATTTAGTTCAGTATTTCGGTGAGTTGAATGCAAGCACTGAAGTCATTAGAAATGACTCCATTGCAGCAGATAATATTAATATTAATTCATACAATGGAATTGTGGTATCACCTGGCCCCTGTGATCCCGACCGTGCCGGAATAAGTCTTGAAGTTATAAAAAAGTTTGCAGGCAAAAAACCAATTTTTGGTGTTTGCCTAGGCCATCAGTGTATCGCACAAGCTTTTGGAGGAAAAATTATTCGGGCAGAACACTTAATGCACGGAAAAACTTCCCCTGTACAGCATGGTGGCGAGAACTTATTTAAGGACCTGCCCAATCCCCTTACCGCTACTCGTTACCATTCACTGCTCGTCGATGCAGCAACACTACCAGATTGCATAGAAATTTCCGCACATACAAAAGAAAACGAAATTATGGGATTAAAACATAAAACTCTCCCAATTTGGGGTGTCCAATTCCATCCTGAATCATTGGCAACAGAAAAAGGAATTATGATCTTGAAGAACTTCCTTGATCTCTGTTAAAAGATATGTGTGTGTGTGAATAGTGGAATCTTCAATCATTAATGCATTGTCCTAAGTGCTCTTCGGATGATTTGAAAGTCCTTGATACAAGGGCTGGAAAAATTGCGTCAACTCGCAGAAGAAGAGAATGTCAAGGATGTGGGCATCGGTTTTCCACAATTGAAGAAATCCTTAGAGAGGATTTGGTTGTGGTAAAAAGAGATGGTCGAAGAGAAAGCTTCGATCGGACAAAGCTGGCTATGGGGTTAAGACGTGCGATTGCTAAGCGCCCGATCGATGCAGAACAGATTAATGGTTTGCTGTCTAAAACTTTGCGTCAAATAGAAAACGAATTTGACGGTGAAGTGCCAAGCAGAGCAATTGCTGATGCAATTATGCTCAGACTCAAAAGTGTGGATGGAGTTGCATGGTTAAGATACGCAAGTTTTTATGAAGATTTCATGGGGATATCTCGATTCGTCGAGGAATTGGTTAACTTGGGTGGTGAAATAAAGGGTGACAAAAACGGCGGATAAAAAAGACGATTATACAAGACTACAAAATCTAAACGCATTGTTTTCCGTAATTGGGAGCACTTCTACGCGTGAGGAAACATTGCAGTTGCAAAGCACTCTCTCATTCTTGCGTGAAAACGACGATGTGAGATGTATGCCTGTGAAATCGTTTGAGCATTGTATTGATCAGGTGGTAAGATTCCACTTCCCGAACAAAAGAAGTTTTAATTACACGCATTGGAATGCAAGAGCCACAACGATCGATCCGTTATGGGTTCGAGCCGCAGTTGTTGAATTTGTGAATTCTTTCCAAAATATTCACAGAGGGTTACTTTTAGTTTCCGGTTTGCGAGAGTCTATGCTTAATCGAAGTAAGAGGTGGTCATCTAAAAAAGAGAAATGTTATCAGGAGACGAGAAATTCTATTGAAGAACTCGTATTGCACCACGCAGGAAAAGAACAGAACCTAAATGTTCTGTTCTTTTGAGATATAATTTAAGAAGGCTCCTCCGGATAACTTCCGAGAAATTTGACCAATGTACAAGTTTGCTCAAGTTCTTTTAAAACCTCGCCAATTCCCTCCTCATCTCGATGGCCAATAAAATCGATAAAGAAATAATAGTCCCATGCTTTTAGCCGACTTGGACGAGACTCAATTTTGCATAAATTGATCCCCCTTTCAGAAAAGGATTTCAAGGCATTCTTTAAGGCACCAATTTTATCCGACAGAGACAAAACTAAACTCGTTCTGTACCTAACTCCATCTCGTTGTGGTAGTGCATTTCGAGCCACTACCAAAAACCTAGTGACATTGTTTTTTCTGTCTTGAATTGCATCCGCTTGAGTAGGTACATCGTATATTCTACCAGCCATTTTACCGGCAATTGCTCCGAATGTTGACCCTGGCTCCAAATTTTTAACCGCTTCCGCAGTGCTAGTAATGGGAACAAGACGGGCCTTCGGTAAATTTCTCCTTAACCATTCACCACATTGAGCCAGTGCCTGGTCTTTGGAATGGACCTCGTCAATCTCATCAACTTTACAAAAGCTGAAAAGAGAATGCTCAACTTCCAAAAACACTTGTGCGATGATGGTTAGTTCGGTTTCAACAAGTAAATCAAGCGAGCGGTTCACTGCACCCTCTGTGGAGTTCTCAATCGGAACCACTCCGTAATCACATTCGCCGCACTCTACTGCCTCAAAAACATCAGGAATATCAGGAAGAGGGCGATATTTTAGTGTGGAACCAAAATTATTGACTGCTGCTTGATGAGTATAAGTGGCTTCGGGCCCAAGATATCCAATCACAAGATTCTTTTCCAAGGCGATTGACGCAGAAATAACCTCTCGATAAATCGTACGCATTGATTCCTTGTGTAAAGGTCCTTTGTTTAAATCCTCAAGTTTATTAAAAACCTGCTCCTCTCGGGCCGGGTCGTATGGATCAACACCTAGCTCAGATTTGATACGACCAATCTCAACCGCAGCTTGAACACGTTGATTAAGTAGCACAACGATCTGAGAATCGATTGCATCAATTTCCCCCCTCAGGGACTCTAAGTTTTTATTTTTCACAAAAAGGTTGTTGCGAATGAAGAAGATTTTCGTTGTTTTCGCAACTTCTTATCTAACTTGATTTCAAACAAGATCAAACCATAATAAATTTCCATGAATTCATGCAACCGCAACTTTTCATCCATCGTAGTTGATGGCGATGATCGTGCCCCCAATCGTTCGATGCTCAGAGCAGTTGGCTTCGAAGACGAAGACTTTGAGAAACCACAGGTAGCTGTTTGTTCTGCCTGGAGTATGGTCACTCCATGTAATTCCCATCTTGATGAATTAGGTAAAGCATCAGTCAAAGGAGTTGATGAAGCAGGGGGAAAAGCGGTTCCTTTTGGAACTATAACCGTTTCAGATGGAATTAGTATGGGTACACCAGGAATGAGGTATTCCTTAGTATCTCGGGAAGTAATTGCAGATTCAATTGAAACTGTTGTTGGAGCTGAGGGAATGGACGGTTTAGTAGCCATCGGAGGATGTGATAAAAATATGCCAGCCTGCGTTATGGCTTTGGCTAGACTAAACAGGCCGGGAATTTTTGTTTATGGGGGAACGATCCTGCCAGGTATTCATAAGGAAAAAAACCTCGATATAGTATCTGTGTTTGAGGCTGTCGGTTCACATGCTGGTGGTTCGATCGATAAGGAAGAACTTACTGCCATTGAAAAAAAAGCCATTCCTGGGCCTGGTTCCTGTGGCGGAATGTACACGGCGAATACAATGTCATCTGCTATAGAAGCACTGGGAATGAGCTTGCCTGACAGTTCTGCACAACTTGCAGTTTCTGAAGATAAAAAAATCGATGCCAAAGATGCTGGTGCTGCAGTTGTTAACCTAATTGAAAAAGATATTAAGCCAAGGGATATCATGATCCGAAAGGCTTTTGAAAACGCAATAACCGTTGTTATCACATTAGGCGGCTCAACTAACGCGGTTCTCCACCTTATAGCAATGGCTCATTCAGCGGATGTTCCGCTTGGACTAGACGACTTTACGGCAATCGGTAAACGGGTTCCCGTTCTTTGTGACCTCAAGCCAAGTGGAAAATACAACATGTCCCATTTTGTCAGAATCGGAGGTCTTCGTCCCCTTCTTAAAACTCTTTTGGAAGAAGGACTGCTGCATGGTGATTGTATGACTGTAACTGGAAAAACTCTTGCTGAAAATATCTCTGATGCAGAACCTTATGCACCCTACCCTAAAGGACAGGATCTAGTTCGTCCATTTAATGAACCGATTAAAAAAGATAGTCACCTCCGCATTCTATATGGCAATCTTGCTGCTGAAGGTGCTGTGGCAAAAATTACCGGAAAAGAAGGTCTGAAATTTAATGGAAAAGCCATTGTATTCGACTCCGAGGAACAATCTATTCGCTCGATTCTCAATGGAGATGTCAAAGCTGGACATGTGGTAGTAATTCGTAACGAAGGACCAGTAGGTGGACCAGGAATGCGTGAAATGCTTTCACCCACATCTGCAATAATGGGCAAAGGACTAGGTAAGGATGTTGCCCTTATAACAGACGGGAGATTTTCCGGTGGAAGCCACGGTTTCGTTGTTGGTCATATTACCCCAGAGGCAGCAGTGGGTGGCTTAATTGGTCTTTTGGAAAATAATGACCCCATTACAATCGATGCCGAAAAAAATCTGCTTACTCTAGATCTGCCTGACGAAGAAATAGAGCAAAGAAAATCAATCTGGGAACAACCCGAACCAATAGAAAAACGGGGCGTTCTCGCCAAATATGCAAAACTGGTAAGCTCAGCATCACTGGGTGCCATTACAGACGGAGATTAATATTTTTATGAAACCCGAACTCTATTTATCACATCCGGAAGCTCATTTTTGGGCAGATTTTTCCTTTGTTGATTTCCCTAATGACTATTTAGATGAAATGAAAGGATCGATAGAAGATGCTCTCGCACAAATGAAGAAATTGGAAGGAGGCTCAATAGCTAACCCCGACGAGAACAGAATGGTCGGCCATTATTGGCTGCGTAATCCAAGTTTAGCACCAAGCAAGGAAATTTCATCTGCAATTCAATCTACGCTTACGAAAATCAAAGATATTACCGATCATATTAGCTCGGGATCTCTTAAGTCACCACACGGCAAATTTACTGATCTGTTAGTTATTGGCATAGGCGGCTCAGCATTAGGTCCTCAATTTGTTGGGCGAGCACTGGGACACCCAAAATCTGATTTGCTCAAGGTTCACTTTTTTGACAACACAGACCCTGATGGTATTGACCTGACATTGGCCGAAATTGGCCCTGCTCTTAAAACAACCCTCGTTCTAGTTATCTCAAAGTCGGGTGGAACAGCAGAAACCAGAAACGGGATGCTAGAAGCTGAAAATGCTTTCCAAAATGCCGGACTAAGCTTTCCCGCACATACGATCGCTATTACTGGTGAGGGCAGCAAACTTCATTTACATGCAAAAGAAAAAGGTTGGCTCGATTTCCTACCAATGTGGGACTGGGTTGGCGGAAGGACTAGTGAAACCGCTGCTGTTGGGCTTATGCCAGCAATACTACAGGGAATCGACATAGACGACTTTCTTCTTGGAGCAAGCCAAATGGATGAGCTTACTAGAAATTCCAATTTCAAAGAAAACCCTGCAGCTATGCTTGCCCTTTCCTGGCACCTTCTAACAGAAGGCAAAGGTGCAAAAGATATGGTTATTCTGCCCTACAAAGACAGGCTTGAGTTGTTTGCAAAATACCTACAACAACTCATCATGGAATCCCTAGGAAAAGAAAAAGATTTAGATGGAAATATTGTCCTTCAAGGAATTTCAGTTTACGGAAATAAAGGATCAACTGACCAACACGCCTATGTACAGCAATTAAGGGAGGGAGTTCCAAATTTCTTTGCCACTTTTATTGAAGTTCTTAAACATCGAGATAACCCATCTATTGATGTGGATGAAGATGGAATGAGTACAGGCGATTACCTACATGGGTTTTTCCTTGGTACAAGAGATGCCCTATATGAAAAAAATCGAAAATCTATCACACTTACCATTTCTGAAGTTACCCCTGCATCAATTGGACGCTTAATTGCTCTATTTGAAAGAACTGTAGGGTTGTATGCGTATCTTACAAATATCAATGCATATCACCAACCTGGCGTCGAAGCCGGCAAAAAAGCAGCTTCTGCGGTACTTGAGATTAGAAAATTAGTTACAGATGCATTAATATCCAATCCAGGTCGCGAACAAAATGCTTCTGAAATTGCCGTAATGATTAATAAACCAAAAAATGAGAAATGGGTCTTCAAAATTCTAGAAAGCCTCTCGATTAACCAACCTGAAAAAGTCATACGAAAAAGTATGAGGCATCCATTACAGGATCGGTTTATTTATCGATAGCTTATTTACAACAAACTTGATTCTAATTAAAAACTGTAAATTATAGTACTGTCTAATTAGTAGCTAATTTTTTTGGTTGATAATCTGGCATAAAAAAAATTTCAATATCTCTAATGTCACATACACTAAATAAAGATGGTACACCTCGAAAAGTAGGTAGTGGAAAAACAAAGGGAGCCGGTTGCTATGGGGAAATAAGCTGGAAGCAACTGAAAAAGGTAATTGCCGAAGATGTAAAATTTCCTGTTAGCCGTGTTTGGCTTAAAAATGTAGGTCTTCATATCGAACCTGCTAGTGAAGTCACAAAAGCTGTTAAAGTTGATACAAAAAAAGATACTAGCAAACTGCCTACACCCAAAGTCATTCATATTCAAAAGGGAAAAGGAAAAACTGATAAAAGTTTGGAACTTGGTGAAAGTAAAACTTATGACCCGCCCCCACTTTTTGCCTCCGGGGAGATTAATTTTGACCAATTCTAGAAAATAAGGACTTAAAGAAATAAATGAGGCAAATCTCCCCAACTCAAATCTAAAGGGGTGGCAATCCAGGCGGAAGGGGACCAAAAGGAGACTCTTGCGGAGTTAAATCTCCATTTGGCTCAACTGACAAACTATCTATTGGTAGAGGTGCAAATGGTGGAAGTTCATTATTCGGCGGGCTCGTTACATCAGGAAGGTCAGCAGGAGGAAGAATGAGCTCATTTGGAACGGGGAAATTATCATCCTCTCTTTCCTCCTTAGTTTCAATACCCAAACTTTCGGTAACTACAGTATCGTTTGGTGCCTCCTCCTCGGAAGGAGTTTCAGCATTTGGAAGATCCGATGTGACTGGTTCACCATCTGTTTTTAGATCCTCCTTTTTCACATCTCGCTCCCACCATTCCCTGTAAACAAGCGTGCCATCTTCTTTATACTCCTGGACTGCTCCCCAGCGAGAACCTCCGATCATTGGTATAATAAGCCTTCTTTCAGGATCATATTTGTGCTGTGCCCTCCACACTTTTTCAACTTTAGCGACTGGTTTCGAATAAAGATTAGGCGGTTGAGTTCTATAAGAGTAATTCTTACCGGCATTGCAGGAACAAAAAAGGAGCAAAACCAAACTTAAAAATTGTGGTATTAATCTTTTCATTTTGGAGATAGTATAAATGGAAATATCTTATTTAATACTTGATAACAATCGTAACTTATTTGAACTCATACTAAAGCATTCAATCTCACCAGATTCCATATTGCAACGATAGATCCACCTTTCATTTTCATCACAGATAAATTGGTACTTTTTTAAACTCTCTTTAGATTTATTATCTAAAAAGAGTTTAATAAAGGAATTTTCCAATCTTTGATAATCTATGGAAACCGGTTCAGGATATGATCTTTTGATTTCTAAGACCAAGTCATTGAAATACTTCTGCAATTTAATTTCAATATCATGCGCTAATAAAAGCTCATGTTCAGTACCGCTAGGAATTTCAACTCCAATATCACTTTTTTCAGAGAATTCAATGCCACCTACCGAGCTATTATTATCTGTAAATGAGGGCTTTTTATCCTCTATCGTGCATCCCTCAAAAATAAAAAAGGAAATTAAAAAAAGGATCCTGAAACTTAAATTAAGATTAAACATGACTATTGTTTTGAAGAAAATCCATCAATCGTCAAATCAAAGGTTTTTGATTGTAAACGATAATTGTTTGCCAGCATTTAGAAAAATGCTTTGCTTCAAAATATGGGAAATAAAATCCGATGGGGAATTTTAGGGACTGGAAGAATTGCTCGTGCCTTCGCTGAGGGATTAAAACACACCATAAATGGGGAACTAATCGCAATTGCTTCGCGCACATTTGAATCTGCTCAATCCTTTGCAAATGAATGGGAAATACCACATGCATTTGGTTCATACGAGGAGTTAGCTGGAAGCGAACTGTTAGATGCGGTTTATATTGCGACTCCTCATACAGAGCATCTAAAAAATGCGGTTCTTTGCATGGAGAAAAGAAAAGCCGTTTTGTGCGAAAAACCCCTTGCAATCAATGCCTATCAAGTAAGTGAAATGATCCAAAAAGCTAAGGAACATGATGTTCTTTTAATGGAAGGTATGTGGTCAAGGTTCCCTCCTCTAATGCATGAGGTAAGAAGGTTGATTCAAGAAAATGAAATTGGTGAGATTCGCACAATTCATGCTGACTTTGGCTTTAGACCAGAGCACAAAGATCCAGAAGGTCGCCTTTTTAATCCGAATCTTGGCGGCGGTTCCCTCCTCGATGTTGGAATTTACCCTTTATCTTTTTCATCCATGCTTAATGGAAAACCAAAAAGTTTTGTAACTGATTGGACTCGCGGTGAAACTGGAGTGGACGAGCAAGCCTCAATCATTTTGAAATACCCCAATGGTAGTATGGCAATCCTTCACTCATCTATTCAATCTGACACCAATCAGGAAGCATTCATATCTGGTACTGAAGGAACGATTAAAATACACAAACAGTGTTGGAGACCTCAAAAAATCACGATCAGTACTCGGAAGAATTCTAAAAACAAAGTTATTGAACTCCCTTTTTCAGGGAATGGCTTTAATTACGAAGCTGAACATTTCAGTCAGTTATTAATTGATGGCAAAAAAGAGAGCGATATCATGAGCCTTAACGAAAGCCTGGAGATCATTACCCTACTAGATGAAATAAGGGGTAGTTGGGGTTTTTCATACCCTTTCGAATGAAATAGCTAATTTTTTTTCGGTGGTCTTTTGTACCAAAACCAACACATCAATCTACTTTTTAAAGCCCACGGAAATAGAACAGGGATCATCATTGATAATAAAATCTGTAATGGACTAAACCAAGAAAGTTTCCTCGAGGATGTCACCACTGGAAACTGGTCTATTATCTCAAAGATCTCTCCATTTGCCCGGCATAGTCTTTTATAATTAATTGAAAAGAGAATTTCTTCACCTGCAAATAACTTTTCAGAGAACCCCCCTATTTTTTCGAAATATTCTTTTCGACAGAATACAAAGCTACCGGCTGCAATTCTGAAATTTTTAGATATACATGTCCAGAGCTTTGGAACAAGAGACCCAAAAAAGAATTGGTTTTGATGGTCATCAAAAACGAGCGTCGAGCCACCACCCGCACAAGACCTTGATTTCAGCCTTTCAAGAACATTTGCCAATAACGATTGAGATATAAATGTGTCAGCATCAATGAAAAAAAGATAGTTGCCACTTGCCTTACAAGCACCAGCATTTCTTGCTTTCGAAATCTGGTTTACAGGTTCAAAAACAACTATTGCACCTTTGGACTTAGCAATATCTGAAGTTTTGTCGTTCGAATTATTATCAACTACAATAATCTCACCTTTAAAGTTAGAGATTCCATTTATGCAACGATTAAGATGGTCGAGCATTCCCCCTAGGAGTGCCTCTTCGTTGTAAGCAGGAACTATTACAGAAAAATGCACAAAGTCATTTTTCCTAATCTGTCCTTTAACAGGCAATTCGTACTTTAATGATGTTATTTAGAAAACTTTTTAGCTCTTTTGCTAATCCCAAATGAAAGTCCTGAAATCCAACCTTCCATTCTTGCCTTTGGTCGCTGAGAGTAAACATCACTATCTCCTACACTATTAATCATTTTTTCACCTGATATATCAGATGCAATTTCATTTAAGGTCGGAACATTTACACCATGGTCTTCAACCTTTTTATGCAGAAAAGCTAACCGATCGATCTCCAACTGCTCAGATAAACTGGCTAAAGTTTGCCTAAATTGAGCAACATCTCCATTCCCATTAAGTACATCGGAATTTACTTCCGAAATTGCACTATTGTCAGACTCAGGGGAATTAATATTTTCGGTTTCAGCATGCATGGAACCAGAATCTATATCACCACCCAAAGACGATCTAGAATCATCATCGGCAGGTACAGTAACAGAATCTGAATCTGATGGTGCATGACTAATTTCAATAGTCTGAGCATCCTCAACGGGATCTAAGTTTTTATCAGCAGCAAAGGCTTCTTCTGATGCATCGGCATCCGATGCGGAAGAAGAGTCACTATTATTTTCTTCGGGGGGGGTATCCACAACAGTATTAATTGAATTAAAATGAAGAATGGTGCAATAAAAATTTAAAGCAAGAAATTTTCAGAAAATATATCTAACAAAATATCATTCCTCGTCAGGTTTTACTTCTACAGGTTTATTTTCAGCAACATAAACCCCGCTCCGCTCAATGGTAAGCAATTGTCCAACAACAGCATATGATGGGTCACTTACCTGTTCCTCGCTTACAAACTCAAGAAATGAAAAGTTTTGCTGAACCAATGTAGCTTTAAGGCGAAAAGGTAAAATTGAGGATGCGTTTTCGTTCTTGGTTAAAAATTCCATGTTTTCCCTAAATCCGTTCTCATACCCTTCATTTATAAAGAAACCCTTTCCGGAGGGTGCACGATTAGCGACTTCAACACCTCTTTTATCTCCGTAGTAAATATGGAATGGTTTTTTTATCACCTCCATCATTCTTTCTTGTTCCTCCATAAAATTATCAACCGATAGGTTTCTTGTATTTTCCAATAATTCAAACTTCGACTGAACCTTATCGGCATTGCTTTTCACCAAGGCTAGATTCTGACTCACTTTTATTTTTTCCTCTTCTAAAAGTTTTTTCTTTTCCTCGAGGGGTAAACTTTGTTTAGCAATCTCGTCAAGAGGAACTCGAGCAGTTGAAACCTTCTCTTCTGTTACAATCAATTCTTCATTTTTCGCTTTATTTTTCTTTTTTAAATCGGCAAGTTTTCTTGTGACTCCATCAATTTCTAGCTCTAAATTCCCGATTTTAGAAACCTGCTCTTCTTCCTTATTTCGAAAGTCTACTCTCGAACGGAATACAATAGACAACTCTTTCTCGGATTCATTTTTATCAGCATCTAATTGAACAACCAATTCATCATGCTCTCGAGTAGCATTTTCAAGGTTTTGCTTAAGAGAAGTCGGTCCTAAATCGCTGACAACGATATAAACGACAATACCGACTAAAGAAAGCCACGTACATGCTCTAAAGATAAACAAGATCAAAATCTTTAATTTCCATTAGCTCTTTAGGGGATCCTAGAAGAGGTACTATCATTGCGACGCAGTGGTCAAATGCAACTTCCTTAATTCTTACCTGGCAAATATTTTTCCCCTTCGCACGAACGGAAAATAGCATACTCTGTTCGATACCATGATTCTTGCCAACGGGAAGCACCAAAATTCCTGTAACTAGATCTAAGGTGGACGAAGAAACTGTGAGTCTTTCTCCTCGCTCAAGCCAGGGGTGTTCATAAAAATCCTTTTTTAGCCCAACAATAGTGTAGTCATAATGCTGTTTTAAAATCTGTGTCTCTTTTTCATAGGTGGTTAATTTCTCCTCTAAATCAAACTTTCTTTTTTCTTCATTGCTAATTTGATTTCTTAAAATGCTAATCTCCTGCTCAAGCACTGGTATACTCATAGACAATCTCCTCAAGTTTTCCTGGGCTGTTCTTACCTCCGCATCCATACCTGCCATGCTTAATTTGCTTTTTTGGATTGAAGCAGACAAATCCTCTAATTCTTGATCAGCAACTTCAGTCGAAGTTTTTAATTCATCTCGCTTTCTTTCAAGATCCACGATCTCGTCTGTCTTGGCGTTGCCAGACTCCTCCAACTCAGAATTCTTTCTCTTCTCACGATTAAGTTTATCAGCTTGCCCATTTTTTGCTTCCTCAACTGCAAATTTCATCTCAGCAGATTTTGTCGCCATAATCTTCAACTCGTTTTGTAAAAATTCATTTTCAGCTTGGGTGGAGAAAATTTCCCAAGCAATAAGAATACACAATATTAATGCAACTGAGTTCAAACCATATGCAACTTTCGAGATCATATCAAAGAGGCGGCAAGGGGGCGAAGGGAGAAGGTGGAGGTGGTGTGGCATCATTTGCAGGTGGCAAGTCTTCCTGCATTAAAGGTAAGGATTGATCCTCGAAAGGTTCTTGCGAAGGCATATCTATACCTTGTGGAATAAAGGGAGCAGGTACAAATTCATCTCCTCCAACAAGCGACTCATCAGTTTTCTCTTCAGATTCATTATCACCCTGTTCCTCTATTGTTGCAATTTCCGATAACTTTAACCTCCGAGCTTCCACAAGAACTTCATTTGCTTCCTCCCAACGAGATTCACGTAAAGTATCTAATCTTGCATTGTGATATTTAAGCAAATTTTCACCCTTGAATGGTTTCATCACCCAGTATCGATCGTAATCGACTCGGCCATTCGTATCCCTACCCCGAATACGCCCAACTTTTTTCTCTTCGTACATGGAAACCATTCTTCTGTTATCTAAGTCGTAATGGTACCTTGAACCCCAAGCCTGATGAACTTTTGCAACTTGATTTTTGTCCATAGCCCCACAGCCAATAAGAAACAAACTAATTGGAAACGAATATAAAAAATGTAAGAGCTTTGGATTCAAACATGTACATTTAAATTTATTCATCACTCAAATGCAAGAACGCAACGAATCAATACATTTAAAATTATTGTATAATCTTCCAAGAGATTAATAATTCTTCATTCTCGAATCTAGCCAAAGGGAATAAGGTCCGTCATCAATCGCCATAATTTTCATATTCTCACCAAATCCACCCGTTTGTATATTACCAGCGTATTGCTCACGTAGCATTTCGATGAATTGAAAATATAAAACTTCAGCAGTAGCTGGAGATGCAGCGTTGTGAAAAGACGCTCTGTATCCTTTTTTAAAAGATGCTAGAAGGGTAAATTGACTTATAATGAGTAAACCATAATTTCCTGCCTCTACCGACAAATTCATCTTTTGGCTATCGTCTTCAAAGACCTTCACCCCGAGGAGTTTTTTAATAATCCAAGCTATATCTTCAACTCTGTCGTCTCGATGAATTCCAACATAAATAAGCAGTCCCTTCGATATTTCTCCTATTTTTTCTCTGTTAACTGAAACAGTAGCTTTGGACACCCTGCGAATTAATGTTCTCATTCAAGTAAATCGAGTGGCCTACCAAACTAAATTTTATGCTAGAACTATACTTGAAGTAGGTAAAAGAACTCCGCATCAAAAATTTTACTGAACAAAAAGATTAGTCTTCGGCAACTGCGTCCATAACTTCTGCAGCTGCTTCAGCCGCCAATGGAGTTGATAAATATCGTTCTCCACAACTTGCACCGACAACAACTATATTTTTACCAGCCATTTCAGGTCGCTTGGCAATCCGCAATGCCGCAGTTACAGTTGCTCCAGTTGATATTCCACCAAGCACTCCTTCTTTTATACTCAATTTGCGTGCCATATCAAAAGCTTCATCGCTAGTAACAAGCTCGACTTCATCGACAATATCCAAATTTAAGTTTTTGGGAACAAATCCAGCACCTATTCCTTGGATTTTGTGGGGGCCGGGCTTTATCTCTTCTCCATTTTTAGTTTGAGAAATGACAGGGCTTTCAGCAGGTTCTACGGCTACAGAGATCATATCAGGGTTTCTTTTTTTTATGATTTCTGAGACACCAGTTATTGTTCCACCCGTTCCGACACCGGCAACAAAGCAATCTATTTTCCCTTCGGTGGAGGTCCAAATTTCTTCGGCAGTTGTTTGGCGGTGAACTTCTGGATTGGCAGGATTATTGAATTGCTGAGGCATGTAAGCTTTTTCACCATGTTCTTCCATAAGTTGTGTTGCTTTGGCGATAGCTCCCCCCATTCCTTTCGGCCCGGGCGTAAGTACAATATCGGCACCTAACAACTTGAGTAAAAGTCTTCTTTCTTTCGACATCGTCTCGGGCATAGTAAGAATGCATTTGTAACCCTTGGCCGCACAAACAAACGCCAATGCAATTCCGGTGTTTCCAGATGTTGGCTCAATTACAACACTGTCAGGTTTTAACGAACCATCTTTTTCTGCAGTTTCAATCATAGCTGCACCAATGCGATCTTTAACACTGGCTAAAGGATTGAAAAATTCGGATTTCAAAAATATGCGTGCGGTTGTACCTTCTGTAATTTTTGTAAGTTCAACGAGGGGAGTTTTTCCTATCGATTCAATAATATTCATAACTTTATATATTTCTTCTTTGGCTATCTTCTCTTGCCTCTCGGTCCAAAACTTCGGATTGGCGCGTTTCTGTTTACCTCAGCATTCTTGAGTCTGTAAACTATTCTAGCTTTTTGTAGATCTTGTGTGCTCATTTCCATTTTCACAATATCACCCACGGTAATTTTGATAAAGTGCTTACGCAGTTTCCCAGAGATATGGGCCAAAACTTGATGACCATTTTCCAACTCGGCCCTAAACATTGTACTTGGCAAAACTGCAGTAATTTTACCTTCTACTTCAATAACTTCTTCTCCTGACATAAATTCTTAATTAATAAAGATAACATCATTCCATCTTCGTAGATAACGTCAAGTGTGTCCTTGTAAGATTATGGTTTCCATTTGGGTGCCAACCAAATAAAGAAGATGAATGAAGGTTTCTGATCCCTGCCCTTTTCCAAAAGAGTTTCCAAGTCAATTGATGAAAGACTCCAATTTCTTCATGCAGCATGCTTATAATCAATCAATTAATGCCTGGAACGCAGACGAAGTTCCAGTTGGTGCAGTTATGGTTCATAACGAAGAAATTATTGCATCTGCCCATAACCAAACCAGAACGCAGAAAGACCCAAGTGCTCACGCGGAAATGATCGCTATTTCGCAGGCGGCTAGGCATATAGGCGACTGGCGTCTAAACGAATGTAAACTCTATGTAACCAAAGAGCCCTGTCCTATGTGTGCAGGTGCAACTATTATTTCCCGTATTAAGGAAATTCATTTTGCATTAGTAGACCCTAAGATGGGAGGACTCGGTGGAGCTACATCCCTGCATGAACTCCCTCAGTCAAATCACAAACCGAATGTGTATGCAGGGACTATGGAAAAAGAGTGTAAAACTCTTTTCCAGGCCTTTTTTCAATTAAAGCGAAAGTCACCCTCTTAAAATTATTGCTTCGCCAATTTGAATAAGCTAATAACATTTATATCGTCGTTATATTCAATCTAACAATTAAATTTCATTACAATGTCCTTTACACTACCTGAATTAAGCTTTTCTACCAACGCCCTTGAGCCCCATATAGACGCTAGAACGATGGAGATTCATCACGGCAAGCATCATCAAACTTATATTACTAATTTGAACAATGCACTCAATGGACATGACCAACTTCTATCGATGCGAATTGAGGATCTAATTTCAGACCTTAGCTCGCTGCCTGAATCAGTCCAAGGAGCCGTGCGAAACAACGGAGGCGGACATGCCAATCACTCCTTCTTTTGGGAGTCCCTTTCCCCATCAGGTGGTGGATTACCATCAGGAGAATTGGCAGATTCGATTTCTTCCACTTTTGGGAATTTTGACGCATTGAAGGAAAGTTTTGCAAAAGCTGCTTTAACACGATTTGGTTCCGGATGGGCCTGGCTCATTCAACGGGCTGATGGAACATTAGCCGTTACTTCCACCCCTAATCAAGATTCGCCCCTGATGGAAGGAATTGCCGACGAATGTGGCACTCCACTTATTGGACTCGATGTTTGGGAGCATGCTTACTACCTCAACTACCAAAATAGACGTCCCGATTATGTGGCAGCATTTTGGAATGTTTTAGATTGGGACCAGGTATCTTCTCGATTTAACGCATAATGTTAAATGCTTTTGGGTGTTATAACCCTTTAAATATTGATTTATTCGTCAATTTCTAGAAAAACTTAAATTTTGCCTTCGTTAATTAGTTGAGCAAGGTAAAATATTTTACATGCATAATAACTTTAATGCTGTGTGCAAAGTAACTTATAAAAATTTATTAAAGTAATTATCAAGGGTGGCATTGGGAGGAATTATCTTTGATTGGGATGGAGTGGTAATTAACTCAGCCAAATTGCATGAACAAAGCTGGGAATTATTAGCAAACGAACTGGGGCATAATCTTCCCAATGGCCACTTCAAAGCTGGATTTGGGAAAAGGAATGAGATTATTATATCTGATATCCTCAAATGGACACTCGACAGGGATGAGATATTAGATTGGGGTAAAAGAAAGGAAGTTCTGTACCGTAAGCTTGGCCGTTCAAAAGGAATTCCTATACTAGATGGAGTAAGAGATCTTCTCCGATCACTCAAACATTTTGGTTTACCATGTGCGATTGGTACCTCAACTGAAAAGGAAAATTTGGAATTAGCTTTTGAGCAATTGAATCTCGCTTCCTTTTTTTCCGGAATGATTTGTTCAGAAGATGTAAAACAAGGAAAGCCGAATCCCGAAGTTTTTATTAAAGCTGCACAAATCATATCACAGGAACCAGAAAACTGTGTGGTACTGGAAGACAGTACACATGGTATCGAAGCTGCCAAAAGAGGTGGAATGAAAGCACTAGGTCTCTCGACAACAAGAAGTGCAGAAGAATTATTAGACTGCGGTGCTGACCTGGTTGTTGAATCACCAAAATTCATAAACATCTCCTTGCTCAAGAGCCTGTTTATGAATTGAATTTAAAAATGAAGAATCTTGCCCTGCACTGGAAAATACTCATCGCCCTGGTACTTGCTTTCATTATCGGATTGTGGGCAAATATTTCGACCGAGTCATACCCTGAAAAACCCGACTGGTTTTCAAACCTTCATTATTTCTCCAACTTTTTCGGGTCTCTATTTCTAAACGCTCTAAAAATGGTGGTCATTCCACTCGTCATGACATCTATCATTTGTGGAGTTTCTAAAATTGGAGAAGATCAAGATTTTAGCCGACTCGGAATGAAAACAATTTTGTTCTATTCTTTGACTGGTCTGCTAGCCGTAATTGTCGGTTTACTTTGTGTTAACCTAATCGAACCTGGGCAAGTCGAACCAGAACTTCGGGACAAAATGTTGGCGGGACAAAATTCAATGGCTGGTGAAAAACTTGATCGGGCTTTTCAGAATGCAGATAACGGATGGAAAGGAATAGTTGAAATCTTTCAGAGAATGATTCCTCAAAACCTCTTTAAAGCTGCAGTTGAGGGACAGCTCCTCGGCTTAATTTTCTTCAGCTTACTTTTTGGTTTTTTTATAGCCCGATTACCCGATGGTCTTAAAAGCTCTCAGGTGTCGTTTTGGGAAGGATTAAATACAACCATTTTAGCCATTACTAATTTCATTATAAGCTTTGCTCCCTATGGCGTTTTTGGACTGGTGACTCCTACTTTAATGATGGTCGGTATTGAAACACTTTATGTGATGGGCACATTCGCTTTAACTGTCCTTCTTGGGCTTGGCATTCATAGCTTCGTCGTCCTTCCCTTATTGCTTCGTTTACTTGCAAACCTCAATTTCACCAAACACTTCAAGGCTGTTTCCCCTGCCCTACTGACTGCGTTTTCGACAGCTTCCTCATCCGCAACGCTTCCCGTTACACTTGACTGCATAACCAAGCGGGCCGGGATTTCAAAAAAGATTGCCAGCTTCACATTACCGCTTGGTGCAACAATGAATATGGACGGAACCGCATTATTTGAATGCGTAGTGGTGGTTTTTCTTGCCCAATTGTTTGGAATTGAAATGTCGTGGGTAACCCAGTCAACCGTTGTACTCATGGCATTACTAACCTCCATTGGAGTAGCAGGCATCCCATCTGCCAGCCTTGTTGCCATTATTGTTATTTTACATGCTGTTGGTTTCCCTGAAGCTACAATTGCCATGGGCGTTGGTGTCGTTTTTGTTGTTGATCGAATACTTGATATGACCCGGACCGCAGTTAATGTTTTGGGTGATAGCTGTGCTGCTGCTATCATTGGAAAATCCGAGGGTGAATCCGGCTATTACCAAGTAAAAGAAACTTAATTGAATCTAAATTCTGAAACGACACATGGATTTTAAATTAAAGTCCGATTACGAACCCAAAGGGGATCAACCACAAGCTATCAGGGGCTTAGTAGATTCTATCAAGATGGGAAATTCCGACCAAACTCTACTTGGGGTGACCGGTTCAGGAAAAACATTCTCGATGGCGAATATTATTCAAAATCTGCAAAGACCTGCATTGATTATTTCACATAATAAAACACTCGCAGCTCAGTTATATTCGGAATTTAAATCTTTTTTCCCGGAAAATGCCGTAGAATATTTCGTGAGTTACTATGACTACTATCAACCGGAAGCCTATGTCCCCTCAACTGATACCTTTATTGAGAAAGATTCATCGATTAATGAAGAAATAGAGAGGTTACGGCTAGCGGCAACCGGTTCATTAATCAGTCGCAGAGATGTAATCGTTATTGCCAGCGTATCCTGTATTTATGGATTAGGTTCTCCGGATGACTTTCGTGCTTTATCAAAACAAATAGTTAAAGGTGAGCAACTAAACAGGGATGTTTTGTTGGAAAATTTAGTAGAAGCACTCTACAATCGTAATGATATGGATTTAAAAGCAGGACGCTTTCGTGTCCGTGGCGATGTAGTTGATCTATTTCCGGCCTATGCCAACAACCCTATTCGCGTAGAGTTTTGGGGAGATGAAGTCGAGGATATACGTGAATTGGACGCAATTTCTGGAGAAACTATTCGAACGCATGACGAATTCAGGGTTTATCCAGCAAATCAATATGTCACAACAAAAGACAAACTCGAAGCTGGATGCAAAGATATCGAAAAAGAACTTGAAGAAAGAGTCGAATATTTTGAAAAAGAAAATCTCTTGCTCGAAGCACAGCGAATACGGATGCGGACTGAATATGATTTGGAAATGCTTCGTGAAATTGGTTTTTGTAATGGAATCGAAAATTATTCGAGGCACCTATCAGGTCGGAAACCTGAACAGCGACCATGGTGCTTGGTAGATTTCTTTCCAGATGATTTTCTTCTTTTTGTAGATGAAAGTCATGCCACACTTCCCCAATTAGGTGGAATGTATAACGGTGATCGATCAAGAAAACAAAAGTTAGTCGATTTCGGCTTCCGCTTGCCATCTGCTTTGGACAATAGACCCTTAAAGCCAGAAGAGTTTGAAACGCTTACAGGACAATCCGTATATGTTTCTGCTACTCCCGCACCTCTCGAACTTGAGAAATCATCGATTGTTGTCGAACAACTTATACGCCCGACAGGATTGCTAGACCCTGAAATGGAAATTCGCCCGATAAAAGGACAGGTGGAGGACTGTATTGCAGAAATTAAAAAAGTTGTAGAAACAGGAAGCCGGATTTTAGTTACCACACTGACCAAAAGAATGACCGAGGACCTTGCTGAATTCCTCCGCGATCATGAAATAAAAGTAGAATATCTACACTCTGACATAGATGCCATAGAACGGGTTGAAATCTTAAGAAGTTTACGGGCTGGAACCTTTGATGTTTTAGTCGGAGTAAATTTATTGAGGGAAGGTCTTGACCTGCCGGAAGTTGCATTGGTGGTGGTATTGGATGCCGACAAGGAAGGGTTTCTACGAAGCGAGACTAGCCTTATCCAAACCGCTGGACGTGCGGCAAGGCACGATCAAGGTAGAGTAATTTTTTATGCGGATGTAATCACAAAGTCTCTGGCGCGGACCTTACAGGTATGCCAATACCGAAGAGAGAAACAAATGGCTTACAATGCAGAGCACAAAATAACTCCAAAAAGCGTTGTTCGCCCCTTGCAAGAAAGTTTGCGTAGTAAGGAAGATGAAGAAGGAGACAACTTAGCCGTATCTGAGAACACTTCACCAAAAGAGGTTAAAAGGCTTCTCAAAGAATTGGAAAAAGAGATGCTGGATGCCGTGAAAAAACTTGAATTTGAAAAAGCCGCTTTACTACGGGATCAAATTTCATTTTTAAAGGACGGTGGTAAAACCTTAAAAAAAGCCAATGTTGGCGGATATTCAGGAAGAAAAAAGTTTGGGAAAAGAAAAAGGTATGGGAAGAAAAAGCCTTAAAAGCCAATTATCCTTGATAGCACTGATGCTTTTTCCCTTTTTCACAAATGGGGAACTTGCAACAAAGAAAAGTTTACTCTTTTTTTTCGATAAAATTGAAATTAAAGGGAATGTGGATGTTTTTTTAGTAAAAGGAAAAAGATCACGCGAGGTTACTCTTTTTGCAGACTCTGAAATAATTGATTCCGTTTACACCAAAGTAAAATCTAAAACATTATATATCGACGCCAATAACACTTATTCACTAGCTAGACGAATTCCATTTATAAGGATTAATGCGGAACGAAAATACCCGGTAGAAATTATTGTTTCAGTAGATAGTTTGAAAGAAATAAGGCTTTTGGAAAATGCAAACTTGACTGTGAAAGAACTTTCCACGGAAAAAGTATCATTTTTTTCAGAGAGTTCAGGGAAATTGCATATTGAAGATATCGCAGCTTCACAACTTAATGTTATCCATACTGGATCTGGAGACATCGTTCTGAAGGGCAAAAACCTTCGCGAGATAAATGCAAAAGTTTCTGGAAACGGAAACTTGATTGCATCGGACCTTGATGTTATCCGAGCAACCCTTACTCATCAAGGTACGGGTGTAGTACACTTGGCACCGTCAACCTGGCTCGATGCAAGAATGCTTAACAACGGAAATCTTTTTCTACATGCCACTCCATCCAATCTTGTTATCGACCAACAAGGAACTGGTAAAGTGAAAGATATTTTGCCCGAAGCAAAGGCGATCTACGAAGTCAATGCAACAAAACCTGCACTGCAAAACTAAATAACTACAGTCTCTCCCTCAATCGCAGGTCGAACTCCCCCTCTGATCAATGCAACCTCTTTTGCAATTTTGTCCATAACAACATCGCTATGAGAGGGATCATGATGAAATAAAAATGTTTGCTTAACATTTGCGGCATCAGCAACTTTTATTGCCTCCTGCCAAGTAGAATGCCCCCAACCCTTAAAATTTGGATAACTTTCTTCGGTGTATGCTGCATCATACACCATGACGTCAGCGTCTTTAGCCAAAGCGACCACATTATCATCTATTCTGCCTTCATAGTGTTCTGTATCAGTGCAAATCGCAATGATCTTGCCCTCAAACTCGATACGGTAACCACAAGCACCATTAGGATGATTTAGCTGACCAGTTTTAATCAAAATCCCACCATCTAAATCAAATTCATGACCACAATCATAATCATTAAAAGAACAGGCTTTTTCAATCAAAGAACTGGGAACTGGGAAAACTGGATCTTTCATCAACATTGTTCCGATGATACCATGTAAATCATACTTATCTCCAGCAAGGTGACCCGCGTGCAAACGGACATCGCTGTTTGCATTATAAAGAGGAGCAAAAAAAGGAAGGCCCTGAATGTGATCCATATGAGTATGAGTAAAAAACAAATCAGCATTGAGTAGATTCTGCTCTTCTATCATGATTTGCTTGCCCAGTAATCGGATTCCAGTTCCGGCATCAATAATAACTCTTTTTGAACCACAAAAAATTTCAAAGCAAGTAGTGTTGCCACCGTACTTCACAGTGTCAGGACCAGGACAGGGAATGCTTCCACGGGTACCCCAGAATTTAATACTCAAAGATGTAGGGCTGCTCATAATTGAATCTTTATATTAGGATTAACTGATTACCTTTGGCAACAACCAAACACTACCGGATGAAACCACTACAATCTATTCCCGGTCAAGCCAATCGCCGTTCTCATTTTGATAAGAATCAGTATAAATTCCGTCCCCCCAATCATATAAGCCTTCCATAGCTAAGCCATTTTTGAACTGACCAGTGAAACTTGTTCCATCCCCAAAGTTTAAAGTTCCCAGACCTTCTTTTTCTCCACGAAACCAAGAACCACTGTAAACGGCCCCCGAAAAATCACTTTGCGTTCCTTCTCCATCAGGTACTCCATTAACAAACTCTCCAGAATAAACCGCTCCATCCGATTCTTTGAGAATTCCATAGCCATCATATACGCCTAGCTTAAATGACCCTATAAAGATACTACCGTCAATTAAACTTAAAATCCCCTGACCAGAAAA
The DNA here is from genome assembly GCA_018675995.1 of Opitutia bacterium. Classification (GTDB taxonomy): domain Bacteria; phylum Verrucomicrobiota; class Verrucomicrobiia; order Opitutales; family Seribacteraceae; genus Seribacter. Next base: position 41,879 of record JABGWZ010000065.1, read on the forward strand.
TTCATTATTTTGAAAGTCGCCACTGTAATGTTCTCCACCAATTGTACGCAGACTCCCCCTTTCAAACAACCCCTGGTTCTTGAATGTTCCGCTGTATTCTCTTCCATCCTCCAGTTTCATAAAACCTTCGCTCAAATATTCGCCTTCCCATTTCCCGGACATGAGCACCCCGTTTGGACTTTTATATTCTCCAATGTACATACTATCATTTTTCCAATCTCCCACTAAAGTTGAACCATCGAGTATGACAAGTGTACCAAAACCATTTCTTTTACCGCTCTTCCAACTACCTACATATTGATCGAGTTTATCGTCAGATTTATATTTCATCGTTCCATGTCCATGAGCTAACCCATTTTTATACTGCCCTTCATAAATATCTCCGTTAACTAATTCGTGTTTACCATAACCATTAGGTTCGCCCATAACGAGTTGGCCTTCATAAACGGATCCATCCTTGAAAATATGCCTTCCCTGTTTAGCTTCTTTCTTTAGACTAAGAGATTCCCGAGAGGATGGCATTGCCTTATCTTCGTCAACTTCCTGACTACAACCAATAAATAGCAATGCATTGATTGATAATAGAAAAGAATATGTATTTTTAATTTTTTGTAGTCCCACTTCAGTAGCTTATACTTTTACTTACTTGAAATATACTACTTACGATAGAAATTGCAACAAGTGCAACCAAAGAAAAAGCAAAACCTAAAGCACCACCAGATACCAAGGTAGTCATGGTCTTAATCTTTTTAGTCAATTGAAGGCGAAAGGCCTTACTGCTATCCTCCATGCTATTGCCTAAGTTACCAGTCCTCTCCCCAACCTCAAGAATATCAAGTTGCATGAGAGGCATTAGTCTAAACTTCCTTAAAGCCTCAGGCAAAGACTTCCCTTCATTGACCAAAGCACGAGCTGAACGGAACTTGTTTCGGATGTAACGATTTTTGATCGTCTTCTCGCATAATCTCAGGTTTTCGGTTAAACCAATGCCACTCCAAATTAAGGTTGATAATAAACTCGCTAACTGAAACATTTCGGATAAATAAAAAATATTCCCAAAAAGAGGTAGTTTAAGCAAAGACTGATCGAATGCCATCCCACCTTTTTCAGTTTTGCTCCACTGCAGAACTGATGCAGAGGCAATTAAAAGAGCGAGAAGAAAAAAAGGACCCACTGCGAGAACCCAATTTGAACCATTAATTAAAACTTTTGCCATTAAATTAAGTTCTCCCCCTAGAGAAGCCAGCATTTCCTCAATTTGCGGTAATAGAAAAAATAAAAAAAACAACACCACCCCAAAGGCGATCAATCCAACAAAAACAGGATAAGCCATACTGCCCAAAACCTTCGATCGAATTTCTCGCTTTTCTTCCAAATGAGAAATCACCTTTTTTAAAATTGGTGAAACATTTCCTGTTGCCTCACCTGCTTCAATCACAAAGCTGGACGACTCGCTAAAATATTGTGGTAAGTTTCTCATCGAACGTGATAAAGTTTTTCCCTCGGCCAATTCTTTCCATAAAACCCCGGCTATTTCTTTTTGGCCAGGATCTGAAAGTCGCTGATTAAGTAACTTCACCGCATCTGCGATCGGCATACCACTGCTGTGAAGCTCGAGCAACCTTTTGAGAAATTCGAGTCCTATTTTTTCTCCCTTTCCACCAAGTGACCTCTTTTTTCCCCCTCGGAGCTTATTTTGCAAACTTACATTTTTTTTTGTCTTAGTTTTGCTTTTCCCTCCGTCTCCGGAAGCTTTTACCTTGATCGGGGTTAAGCCATTTTGCTTAATTTTAAGGCGTGCCTCCTTGATGTCGTTAGCAACAATCTCGCCAGGCGCAGTTTTCCCACGAAGGTCAATGGCAACATAACTAAACCGAGCCATTCGAAAAATTGTTATACATTTGAAACAAAATCATTCTGCTCATCTACAGCTACCGCAGAATCTGAGTAGCGGATGACTTCATCGACTGTAGTTAATCCACGCTTAATCTGACTCCAACCACTTGACTGAAGAGTGCTCATTCCCTCCCTCAAGGCAACCTCCCGAATATCCGGAGCTGAAGCACTCTTAATAACTAGACTATGTATCGGTTCACTCATTCTCATTAATTCAAAAATGCCTACCCTACCCCGATAGCCAAGGTTTTGACAATCGGGACACCCAAACGCTTCCAAAATTTTGTCCTTATATTTAATTTCTGATTCTTCTGCATCTAATAAGGCAAGGGATGCAATAATTTCCATATCTGATTTTGTAGTCGGCTTGGAACATTTAGAACAGAGTCTGCGAACTAGTCTTTGCGCAATAACCATCTCAACTGAAGAAGCGATCAGAAAAGGTTCTATTTCCATATCTATTAACCGAGTAATTGCACCTGGGGCGTCATTTGTGTGCAGAGTACTTAAAACCAAATGCCCGGTTAAGGAAGCACGAATCGCAATATCAGCAGTTTCTCGGTCTCGAATTTCTCCAACCATAATGACATCGGGGTCCTGTCGTAAAATTTCCCGTAATGCACTTGCAAAAGTGAAGCCTATTTCAGAATTAACCTGTGTCTGATTGATGCCAGCGACTTCATACTCCACTGGATCCTCTACAGTCATTATCCTACGTTCGGGTTTATGAATTCTACGAATGAAAGCGGTTAATGAAGTTGATTTACCTGACCCAGTCGGTCCAGTGACAAGGACGATACCGTGAGGCTTTTCCAAAACTGAAATGATATTTCTTTCGTCAATGCCCAACAAACCGAGTTCCTTCATAGAAAGTGGCTGTGATTTTTCATTTAAAAGACGTAGACTAATACTTTCTCCGTACAGAGTCGGTAAGGTGGAAACTCGAATATCTAAATCACTTTGCCCTTGAGAAAATGTTATCCTTCCACCCTGAGGTCTTCTTTTCTCAGATATATTAATACCACTCATGATCTTGATACGGGATATTATTGCGTCCTGGAAGCTACGAAGATTATCTGGCACACGAACTGGTACAAGTTGTCCGTCAATCCGGTAACGAATCTGTAGTGTGTCCTTGTGAGGCTCAAAATGAATATCAGTGGCTCGGTCCACAATTGCGCGTTGGATAACCTCATTTACAAAGCGAATAATCGCGGCATTTTGATCTTCTAGATCATCCTGCTCATCTTCCTCCCCATCCTCCTCAAAATCTTCATCATCCAAACTGTCTGCCCCAACTCCGAAATTTTCTGTGATCGCTCTCGAAATCTTTTCGGGAGACCCCAAGCGCCAAAGGGGCTTAAGACCTGAAACCGCAAAAACCCATCGACTCATTTTTTCCGAAGGTGGCCACGGTGTGACAATGCATAGTTTTCCACCCGCATTGATTTCCGTTGGTAAACAACAATAGTTGTGTATCAACCTCATCGAAAGCAGCTTAGTTGGATTTTCCGGTAATTCAAAGTCTTCAATATATTCAAGGTCAGTTCTTCGACCTATTTCTACCATAATATCGACAACCGGCTTTGAATACTTGGATGCAAGGAGCCTAGCACGGTCTTCCTTCGGCGAATTTAAAATATTTAAACGATCCAAGTCAGCCAGATCCGGCCACCAATCCATATGTTCAAAGCTCTGATTAAAATCGAAAGCCAAATTCGAATTTTCACCACTTCCCTCTTCTGAATTTTCATTCTCATTCTCTGCTTTTTGAGTTCTGCTTTTTATTCCAACCATAATAACTATTTCCGCGGTGGACTAATTCGAGGTGGAACCCGGTTTTTAGATTGGGTATTTGGCCTTTTGGGAGAAGATATTTGCGGTTTTGATAAAGATGTTTTTTTGATTGGTTGACCACTTGGAACAGGAAGCACAAGGTTCGAAGCATTTTTTAATGTAAGGGAAAAACCTCCCTTTAGTTTAACCTCTTCGGAATCTTCGTCGTATCCAACAATCTCAACCTTGCCATCGTCAAATCTCTCGCCAATTTTCAACCACGCACCTTTATTCTTTGATCGATCGTGAAGACTAAAGTACCACTCATCTTGGAAGAGAAACATCCCTCTCAATTCAACATTTGGGTTCATTGATACAGGAGCAGGGGGCTGAGGAGCAGGGCGAACAACTGTGGGAGGTTTTGCTTTTCGCGAACCTGGTCGCTCAAAAGGATTTACATTTTGAGCGGTAAGAAAAGGACCCAAAAAAAGTAAAGTAATAACTCCTGTAAAAAAAATAAACTTACTCTTCAAATTCATTAAAATTAGAAATTAGGTTTACTGGATTGAACATCCTTATTAAATTTAGATCTCTCTTGCTTTCCATCAATATCCGGCATTCCTAAAATATGTCCAGAAGGGGAACGAAATTTGGGTGCGTATTCGGCCTGAATACGGTCATCAATCGTTTTAACATTCTCGGCAGTATCATCTTGACCAGACTTGATAATTGTTGGCTTAAGAAAAATAAGCAGTTCAGTCGGAGTATATTTTATGGTTTTAGGCTTAAAAAACCTATCCCCGAAATAAGGAATATCACTAAGCAAGTTATACTTTGATTCAGTGGAGTCTACCTGTACTTCCTGAAGACCGCCTAGGACAATAATTTCTTCATCCCGAATGGTTACAAATGATTTTGCTTCACGAACTTTCTTTCCTGGAGCACTCTGCCCCTCATAAGTATTACTCTGAGTTTCGTCAAACTTTTCAGCTTTTACCTCTACCTCCATAAAAATCGACCCCTTAGAAATAATTGTTCCATTCTCATCCATCAAGGGAAGTCCAATTTTAGGTTTTTTTATTTCCAAAGAGGTTTTGGCAGTAATTTTCTGCAAATTACCGCCAGATGATGTCCCAGTACTCCCACCAGCATAGACATTGGGGATAACTAAAGACCTTTCATCTTCAATCAAAATGTGAACTTCTGGGGCATTATGGGAGACCATAAGGGAGGGCGTGGAAAAAATCCGGACATCATTTCTCTCCGAGGAAAGAGAAAATATCTGATCCCAGCGCAGTCCAGTTAGTTTCCAATCCTCCATTTGAAAAGGCATGCTTGAATTTAAGCCAGGTATACCCAATACACCCTCGAAACTGTTTGTTTTTTGAGGAGCACTGACTGTTGTAGTACCATCTGAACCTGGAACATTAATATTAGTCACCTCTCCAAATAAACCCTCCCCCCTTTCTCCTCTCGCGTACTTAGACCATTCTAACCCTCCAAACAGTGCATCAATTCCGCGTTGATTCTGTTCAGACAAATCTACCATAACAAAGATTGTATCAATACGTGCGAGCGGCAGTGGCTCGTCTAACGATGCGATCATTTTACCTACTTCCTCAATATCACCTTTTGTACCGTACACTAAAATGGCATTACTGCGTTCGTCCGCAGATATTGAAATAAAATCACTAAATTCATGAGAACTGTCACCGCTTTCTGTAGCAGTGGTGGGCTGACCAGTTGTTGCAGCAACTTTTTTACCACCAGGAAGGGCAGCTTGTGTTGTCGCCCCCTGGGGTACTATTTTTTTGTTCCCCTGTAGCTTACTTTTAATCTGCTTTTGATTATTGATTACTTCATCTAAGATTTTTTGAATTGCGGGGGCTTCGGCGTGCTGGAGCTTGAACAGTTTGCTTGTTGTTTTCATTTTTACGGGAGAATCCAATGTTTCGAGTATAAATTCAATAGTAGGAATATTCTCTTTCCTGGTAACCACGATCAATTTACCCGTTCGATCATCAGAATCTACTTGAGTGGTCCCACCCAAAAAAGATTTCAAACTCCCCTCAATCATTGCTTTCAATTTGGTTTCGAGCTCTCTTGCACCAGCGTGAAGTGTATTATGTACAAAAAATTCTGTACCCAATTCTTCAGCACTTATCGGGCGGTCAATTCCTTCCAAAAGCCTTTCCATTCTTTGTAAATTCAAAAGCGAATCTGTAATTAAAATACTGTTTGCTTTTTCGAAAACCAATAAACTACCCACATTAGGAGTTGAAAAAGGATTTAACTGTTCACGAACCTCAATCGCAGGAGCATATTGAAGGTGGAACATTTTAACATATATTCTTTGACTTGGTTTTAAAGCAGATGCTGGCCCCTCAATCCAAATTGGCACATAAACATTCATATTTGTTGCAGGTACAGCCTTAAAAAAACGTTCGCCTATCTTGGTGATACCGACACCATTCATTGCCAAAAGACTTTCTAATGCACGAAGGGTTTCTCTTTTTGTTAAAATAGAAAAACTATCAAAATTAATTTTAACAGCAGGTAAATTCTGCGGTCTCAAAATATACCTTTCAGTAATTAATTGAATCATATCCAAAATAGAATTCGTATCACTGTCCCTAAGCTTTAGCCTTTCCATAGGCTCATCAAGTCCATCTATTGACAAAAGTTCGTCTGGGTCGGAAGTTAGAAAGTCCATTCCCAACTCAGATTCCAGAAACTGATTAGAACCAGTAATTGGCTGTTCAGTTTGCTCGACTGGAACCCCTTGTCCAAAAACGGTCAAGTGAAAAGTTAGCGAAATCCAAAAAACAACTAGTTTAACCATTGGGATACGATAAAATGTTTCTATTGTCATATAATTTTCAGATTTACTGATTTACAAACTCAACTGAACTAACGACAAAGAGTGCATCATAGGTTGTTGGCTCGTAGGGTCTGGACGGATACTTAGGCTCAATCTTCACTTCACTTAAAAACATATATGGGCTTTCCTGCCGAATAAGACTGGCAAACTCATTCACGGCATCATAAGAGGCTCTTGCGAATTTTATCCTAACCCTGTGCTGGGAATATCTCTCTCTTTCCTCAGTATCCAATTCCTTGTAATCTCTTTGAGGATAAACCTGCCGAGAAAGAGCATCAGTGCGATTCGTAAGATTAGTTTTATCGTAACTTTTGTTCGCTTGCTCAAGCTTTTGCTTTTCCAAGGCTAAATCTATTCCAGGCTTAAGATTAATGACCATTTTATGACCTTCGATTACAGATTGTGTTGTCTGCCATTCGTGGTGTAGAGATAATCCGCTTTGTAGTATTTTAAAAGCGCAAACCAAAACAATAACCCAAAGCGAGAGCAAAAGCAGAGTTTGTTCTCGGTTATTAAACCTGAAGAATATTTTCTTTACGGCGTTCATCCTTCAGATTTGTCCGGAGAGAAAGAGGAAGGTTCTCTCATAAATGCAGATTTAATAGGAACTTCTTCAATAAGTTTAAATTCGATATCAAAAGACATTTTGCCTTTTGCACTCTTAATTTCCCTCATCTCCTCACCAGATCTTCCAACCCGTACAGTGGCCACATTATTTTTCTTTAAACTTTCTATAAAGTTATTCATAACTTCAATCGTTTCACAAACACCCTCAAGAGCAACTTCGTTACGACTCTCAAAATGAGCCATTGAAAAGTAAAGGCTCGGTTTATCATCAGTACCTCCACGATAAGCAGCGAAACGAACTAAGGAACCGAAGGGGTCGATACCCCCTAACTTGTTTTGACGAAGTTTTTCAAGAAGCTTTTGGGATTCAATTACTAAAGGAACCTCCGATGCCATTTTTTGGCTAAGAAGTTTTTTATCATCCAACTTGACACCCATTATTTTAATTCCAGCAAACGCTAACAGCATGGCCGCCATACCAACACTCCACGCGATCATTCCCTTCCATCGAGCTCGGGCCAACTTTCTCGTTGCCTGCTCCGCATCCTTGAAATCACTTTGCCTTAAATCAGATGTCCATAAGGCATCAGCATCAACAACCACATCCTGGTCAATCTCTAAGTCTGCATCTTTTCCATCTAACCATTCGTGCTCAAATCGAAAAAAACCATCTTTTGTACGTATAACATCGTGAGCAACCAAAATATCCTTTGAGATTTCATACTTTTCTAAATTAAATAAAGAAAGAAGTTTCCCACGGGCATGTTCAACCGCCTCATCACCCTCATCTTCATCAAGGGCCAAAGAGTACAACAAATCCGGAATATTCGAGTCAGTTTGAAAAGCCCCTGCTGTTAGAGTGTCCTCGAACAACATAAAAGCCAAAGTGGGTTCTGTGTACTCTTTTCCTAACAATGAAATAAAGGAGGGGAAAACTCTTCGAAAATATTCAAGATTCTGCCAGCCCATTTGCCTAAGCTTTAGCAATGGAGTAGCAAAAATGAAAATTTGTTCATTCGCTTCATTTGCCTGAAACCCCCATGCCAATTGGTCAGCTGGATAGGGAGAAAAAACCCCTCCATTTAAAACAAACTCAGCAAAGTCCTGATATTTTTCAGGCTTCAGTGAGGATGGTAGCTCAATTGTGTCACAAAAAAAGTGCTCCCCAGGAATACGAAGGGTAATTTCTCGAAGTTCTCTAACTGGGAACTCAGTTACTTTTTCTGAGGGGTCAGCCATAAAAATGGATAATTAGATTAGCAAAATTCATACTCTCAGTCGATTAAATTCTCATTCTCCCGAATCGCTAAAATCCGAAATGGCAATTTCATTTTGGTATTCTGAGAGCTTCTGGGCTTTATTTCTTTTTTCCTACGAGAAGTATTTGATTGTCCACCTGTTGAGCTTTCAGCAGCTAAAACCACATGTAATTTAAAATTCGCTTTTCCTTTCGACACATCAATCCTAATCCTGAAAACAGTTGCTGTAACCCCAGTGCTAATTGATCGTTTTTGCCTCAATTGCCTAAGGTTTTGATGATTCATGCTCTTAAAAAAGGGTTCACCACTAGAACTAGATGGACCATCAAGCATTTCCTCAAATAGTCCCTCATCATCTCCGCATAAAAACCTGAGTAAAAAGGGAGAAGCTGTGTTGATGTTAACTGGTCCATCATGAAAAAAAGAAAAGCTATCACGGAAATTCTGCATTTGAATTTTTTCGCTTCCATCTTCGGCAAAAAAAAGTCCAGATTCCTCCGGATCTTCTTCATCGTATCCAAAGCCTTTAACCATTCTTAACTCCTCGAAGTTCTCGATTTTTTTGCCAGGCGTGAAATACGGAAATTTAAAATCCTCATAATAATCATCCTCAGCACCCTCATCTCTGTCATCATCATCTGCATCCTGCCAGTCCATCAGACTATCAAAAAAAGGCTGTCCATCATCATCGCTGACAAGAGAATCCTCATCCGCACTCATAACCGCAAATAAAGAAACTAAATCTTTTTCCTTGATAGAGCCCAATGAGACTTTACCCGTTTCATCAATAATCGAAATAGACAACTTAACGGTCGGATCAAGTAAATCAATCTCTGAGTAAGCTAATGGATCACCCCAACCCTGTGACGGTGCAAACAAAGTCTTCTCAACCAATACAAACTCATTTAAAACACCCATTGCTAAATCCAGTCCCGAGTATGCATGAATCCTCAAGTCATCTCTACGGTGGAATTGACTAACATGTCGTAATTCCTGAACAGTTTCCTCCATTAAGCGCATGCACAAAACGGAAAGCATTACGATCAAAACCAATATGAATACCAGTATGGAACCTTTCGTCTTATGGATCACTAAAAAGGTTCCTCCTCAATGCCAGTAGGTGAAATTCTTCGAATCGGCAATGTTATGGTTCTTTCCAAGTCTTCATCTTCCCAGGAAAATACTAATTTCATAAAATCTGGCGTACGATATTTTCCACTCCGAATATCTTCTTCTAAATCGTCAACTATTTCCCATTCCTTAAGGTCATCATCACCTTCATTATCATCTCCATAATAGCAGTAGAAAACTTCTGTGCAAAATGAACTTATTGATGTCTTAAATAATTCGTCTTCATCTTCAAGCTCCATGTTGCCCTCATCATTTTTTTCTAATTCCTGGAGTTCTGAATACCACAAAATACTCAATCCCTCCCCTTCGACAAATTGGAAGAAACAGTGCACCCGAGCTGCTGGTCCATTAGGCCAAACCAAAAGGGGCGGCCCCTCTCTTAAATAAAAATGAATAAGTGGATCTTCAGATTCAGAGTAACCAATAGGTCTTTGTAAATCGATTGGTTGATCCCCAGATCGGCTGGAAGCAGGAAGGCTAGCCTCCTCAAGAACAGCAGTAAGAAAGTGAGCGACACCGTTAATGTGGGCATCAAATGCGTCCCGCGTTGCAGGTCTTTCTGCCCATGCTCTGGAAATGGTAATCAATAAAGATGTTGCAGTGGTGAGAACTAATCCCCCAATGGTCAAAGCGAGTAAAACTTCGACCATTGAAAATCCTTTCCTGGCTTTCATAAACTTCGCCTTTCTTCCTGAATCTCTCTAATTTTTTCTCTTTTATCCTCTAGCAACCTACTTCTTTCTGCAGAAAAATCTGCATAAAAACCCCAACTTGGGCGAAAAAGATACATTTGGGATGACCGCTCGCCGGATTGAATTCCAATTTCATCATTTCCATCATATTCAAGGATCAAGGAAACAATATATACATCCAAAACTTCACTCATCTCAATTTCTGTCTCCCATCTAACTTCCCCAAGAGATAATGATGTTAAATCACCACCGTCTTTAATTTTTTCATAATCTGAAATCTTCAAAATCTCACCTCTTATCCAAAGAAGGTCCTGCTCCATTTCTCTTGTGTCTTTCATTACCCGAATTGTCCGAGAGGCAATAAATGCACCATCAACCAAATAAACCGCTGAAAGTCCAAACAAAGCAAGGGCTATTAAAACTTCAATGAGCATAAAGCCTAAATACCGATTATATCTTTTAGGAAAATTCATTCTTCCTGCTTAAGCATATACCCCGAAAAGGGATCGAACTCTAAAAGTTGTATTTCATCTCTAAATTTAATCTCAGCGAAAAAAGGAATACTGCAACCGGAATGAAAAAATACCCTCTTTAGTAATAAATCGTTTTTGCTGTATTTGGAACGCCCACCATCCTCACCTGCAAGTGGACCAACAGCATAGAAATTTACTTCTGGTAGGATAGAATCGTCATTACGCAAAATTTCATTGAATTTTTTATAAACTTTGTGCTCGGCTAAAGCTTTACCGGAAGAATCAAGCACCAAGAAACTAGCATTTTCTTCAAAGTAAGATAAGTAACTAGCATCTTTGGTCTCACTTGCGTGATAAACCGCGTCAAGAACCGCTTTTTTTAAAACTCTATGTGGAGGCTCAAAATTACTCCCTGTAATGAAGGCACCTGTGTTTCCAGCCACAATGCCAACCAAAATTGCTACCAATGCCAATACCAATAAAACCTCAATTAAGCTGAAGCCCCTCTTTCGGTACGACAAAGGTACCGCACTCAAACTATTTTCCGGTATCCCAATTTCCAATCACTGTTCCATCTGGTGCAGTGGTGGAAATATCAAAACTACCGGTATTCTGGGCACCGGGGTATACGTAAACATATGGCTTACCCCATGGGTCTTCCAAATCTGAAGATCTCTTAACAAAAGGCGGGATTCCATTAGGTGGTGTCTTTAAGTCATTAATGCTCTTAGGGTACTCCCCAACCAATGCGAAATAACTTGTCACATACGCTTCTCCCGTACTGTTTACCCAAGTTTGGGCTGCCTTCACCTTCCCGCCTCCGAAAATTTCTCCGAGGTTGGACATGGCCAGCCCGGCAACGATTCCAATCAAAGCTAACACGATCAGAATTTCAACTAAAGTAAACCCTCGTACTCTGGATGTACGACTTTTGATTGTTTTTGCAGCAGTTATCATTTGAACACTATAGGCTATCTAAGAAGCCTTTGGCAAGCCCGTTGAATTGAATTTCCAACTCCTCACAACCATTTCGAATTTCCTTGCCAATAAATCAATTTCATAACATGCATTAAGCATGACTTTAGTAGATTATTTACCCGTACTAATCCAAATTTTACTGGCTGTTGGAATGGGTTTTGGAATTCTATTCGCAAGCCATCTGTTTGGTCAGAAAGCGATCGCCGGTAAAATTAAAGATTCCCCATACGAATGTGGATTGGCAGCAGATACAAAAGGGGAGACTCGATATTCGGTCAAATTTTACATCACTGCCATGCTTTTTATATTGTTCGATATTGATGTTGTATTTCTTATACCCTGGGTACTTACTCATCGCGACCTTGTAGCGGCCGGCATACCTATCCTTGGGCCGATGCTTTTCTTCACATTCATTCTGGTTGCAGGCTTAGTATACGAATTGAAAAGTGGCGCACTTGAGTGGGAAAAGTAAGCAAATTTAAAGACACACGACTTTCGGGCACTTCGCTCGAACACTAAATTGAGCTGAAAAATGCACATTGACCGTTATATTTCAGCAAATCGTATCATTGATATATCGAGTAACGACTTAGTTTCCGCTTACACCGAATTACTTGAAACCTTTTCAACACTGCTGCCAACTCCGGCGAAGAAAAAAAAGGTTCTTAATGAACTGGTAAGCAGAGAAAAATCCCTAACCTCCTACCTGGGTGAAGGCGTTGCCCTGCCCCATGCCCGTGTCCCCATGAAGCGCCCCTACGCTTTGGCAATTGGCAGATGCCCAACCGGACTTTCCTTCCTTGGTAAAGATAGTTATGAAGATGTGCGCTTCGTCTTCCTACTTCTTGCCAATGAAAAAGCGAAGAATTACCTATCTTTCTTAGCCGCCCTTGCTCGATCCTTTCAGGATAGCTCGGTCATGGATCAGCTTTGGATGGCAAGAGGGAAAAGCGAATTCCGATCTGCAGTCCGAAGCGCCTTTGCAGGAACCGACGATAGACCTGCCCGTCGAAGAACTAAGTTTAACAAACTCCTGACTGATGAAGCAGCTAAAATTGCCAAGGCTGCTGAATGCTCAACCATCCTGGTATTTACTGATGTTTTCCCCCCAAGCCTTGCCCCAAGAATGACTTTCTCCGGTTTTAATGTCGTGCTTGCCGGTCAGGATCTTACGGATGATGACAAAGAACATCATCGAGCTGATGCCACTTTGGCCGTCCGTGCACTTTCTCGGGCCCGCCTCTCTCAATTAAGGGCTGCAATTCTTCTTGGACTTACAAGAGATATTTTTGGATTTCAGGACCGAGTGTGCTGTATTGGGGGAATCCCTGGCAGTGGTCAGCTGGACACTGTACTGGTTGTGGATGTTGATGAGGAATTTGAATCAGTAATCGGCCAAGGAGAGGATATGTTACCCCCCGATGTTTCCGCGGAGGCACTTGAAAGAATTACCGCTATCGCAACTGACCTCGCTGCGGAAGGAAGGGAAGGGAAATCCATCGGTGCCATGTTTATTTTGGGTGATCACGAAGAGGTGAGCAAGCGATCCAAACCGCTTATTCTTAATCCTTTCTTTGGGTACGATGAAGAAGACAGATCCATCCTTAACCCCTTTATGGATGAGACAATAAAGGAACTCGCTTTAATTGACGGTGCCTTCGTATTACGAGGAAACGGAGTGGTTGAGTCCGCCGGTTGCCTCATACAGGCAAAATCAGAAGATATTATTTTGCCGGGTGGGCTTGGAACCCGACATGCTGCAGCTGCTGCTATTACTCATGTAACCGACTCTCTGGCCCTTGTTGTCTCCTCTTCTGGGCAAGTCACCTATTTTAGAAAAGGACAGATGTTTACCCTGTTTGATAAGTCAGAGGGTCGCACCTTATAATGACTAAATGCCGATCTCGCAAAAATCACCACCAGCTAAAATCGGATTTTTTGGTGGATCCTTCGACCCGGTTCATATCGGACACCTCTCGATTGCAAGGCAGGCAATCGAAGACGCCAATCTTGACCTGCTCATCTTCTGCCCAGCTTACCATGCACCACTCAGGAAAAAACAACCACTATTGCCAGCTAGCCTTCGGTTCGATATGCTCAAAGTTATTGCCGCTGAAAATGATCGAATGGAAGTCTCCTCTTTGGAATTAGATAAACAGAAAACCTGTTATACATACCATACAGTACAAGAAATTCAGAAACAATACCCAACAAGTAAGATTATGCTCATCCTTGGATCCGACCAGTTCAACAGATTGTCGGAATGGAAATTCAGTAAGGAACTTGCTAAGCTTTGCCACTTTTTGGTCTTTTCTAGGACCACAACTCATATTCCTAGTCCGTTGACCCCCGATCTTTCCTATCAACACATAAAAAATAATTTAATTAATTGCTCATCAACAGAAATCAGAAACCGAATCCGAAACAACAAACCAGTTGATAAAATGATTCCAAATTCCATCCTAAATATTTTTCTACAATTCCTTTCAAGATAATCAATTTTAATTTATGACATTTACTATCCCCAAAGAAAAAAAATTACTTTCTGCAAACCTTAAAATTGCCTGTGAGGCACTGTCGGAGAAAAAAGGCGAGGATTTAAAACTTCTCTATTTTGGTGAGAAATCTTCCCTTACCGACTGTTTTATCATTGCCACCGGAAATTCCAACCCACACCTCAAGGCACTGCGTGACAATGTGGAAAAAACACTAAAGGATAATGGGATTGAATTATTCTCCAAAGACCGATTTCAACCAAGTGGCTGGCTAGTGATCGACGCCATCGATTTCGTTGTCCACCTTTTTTCCCAAGAACAAAGAGAAAACTACGCCATCGAACAATTATGGAAAGATGCAGAGCAAGTTTCTGTTGAAGACTTAGTTTAATCATTTCACTAATATTTGATTACTTACCTTGACGAGAGTTAAGGTTTTCTGTGCATTTGTTATTTTAGAGTAATTCCTATTTAAGAAATATTATTATGAACAATCGAAGATCCTTCCTTAAAAAATCAGCACTTTTTTCCGCTCCTTTCATCCTGCCATCACATATATGGGCCGCAAAAGGTGATTCTTCTCCAAATAACCGCATCAATATAGCGATTATTGGACCTGGTAAAATGGGCCGAGGGCATGCTAATTTTCTTGTACGTAATCCCCGTGCACAAATCACTGGTTTTGCCGAAATTGCGGATATTCGGACTAAGCACACCAAGGAATTAATCGAGAAGCATTATTCAAAAAATTTACCTGGAGAAAAGTGGAAGGGGTTGACCATCACCAATAATTACCTCGAACTGCTAGAAGATAAATCTCTCGATGCGGTTCTTATTGCCACACCCGATCATTGGCACGGTGAAGCAACAATTCGTGCAGCCCGTGCAAAAAAACATGTCTATTGCGAAAAGCCAATATCTCTGACCATAAAAGAAGGTAGAGCCATGGCCAATGCGGTTAAGAAAAACAAAGTTGTGTTTCAAACCGGCAGCCAGCAGCGCACACAATACGGCGGAAAGTTTCGCCGAACAGTCGAGATGGTTCGCAGTGGTGCCATTGGTGAACTTAAAAAAATTCGCGTCTGCGTTGGCAACCCGCCCATTCCTTGTGATCTTCCAACTGAGCCCATTCCAGCAGGAATAGACTGGGATGCTTGGCAAGGTCCGGCATCTGTTCGTGGTTACAACAAAATTCTTTGTCCTGATGATGTTCATAACCACTTCCCCGCTTGGAGAAGGTACCGTGAATACTGTAATGGTGGACTCGCGGACATGGGCGCCCATCACTTCGATATTGGGCAATGGGCCATGGATGCCGACAATACCGGCCCCGTAAAAATCATTCCACCCAAGGACGGTACCCGTGACCTCAAAATGATCTACGCCAATGGTGTCGAAGTCATTCACGGAAACACTCCTGATTGGCGTGGAGGTACCATTTTTTATGGAACAGAAGGAACTATTTGGGTAGACAGAGGTCCCTGGAAATCAGATCCCGAACATCTGATCAAAGACTACAAAACAACCGTAAGTCTTCGCCAACCCAAGAACCATCACGATGATTGGCTCGACTGTATTCACTCTGGTGAATTGCCAATGGCTCATGTGGAAGCAGGCCATCGGACTGCCACATTATGCCAGCTTTGCAATATTGGATACGAACTTAGACGCGAGCTTACTTGGGACCCAAAGAAAGAAATATTTAAGGGTGATAAAGAGGCCAATAAATTAACGGACCGTAAGCGTCGGAAAAAATGGTATCGAGTATAACTTCAAATTCTTAATCCTCTCTTAATTTTTTAATAATTGGGTTAAGCAAATACCAAGCAATTCCGCACATTACAAGTGAAGCTAAGCCCCATCCATTAGATAGGGCTTGCAGTCCAAAAAATCCGACTAATATTCCGCCCAAACCACGGCAACCCATGCTGACGATATTATCTTCATCGGCTTTGTGTTTTTGTGATGGTTTTTTATTTTTGGTACTAGTCGGTATGACAAACGACTTCCTGACCCTTTTACTGGCTAAGCTTAAAATTTCTTTTTCTTCTTCAGTAAGTGACGCTGCCCCTTCATCATACCGTTTATCCCTAATCCGTTCCAGTTCTAAATAATCAATTTCTTTAGCTTTTTTCTGAGCATTCAGACTGGGAAGAGGGGGAGGTTTTTCTATGGGTTCAGTCTTCTCATCTTCTTGATTTGAATTCGTGTCATCAACCTTGATCGGTTTACTATTCTCTATGACATTGACTTCATTTTCATCCTTAAGTCCTAGACCATTCGTTCCATCAACCGCCAAGCCCTTCTCATCATGTATTTTATCTTTAATAGTAACCGTATTCTCAATTTCTTCATTAGAAAAACTAGATAGGCTCACCTCTTCTTCCACATTACCTAGAGAACTCTCACCATTAAATACAGCATCAGATGTATTCTCCGATTCAAGGTTTACATCTAGTTCAACAATTGATTGAGAAACTTTTTCGTCCTTAACCTCATCTGGTTGCTGTACTTGAAAATTGTCTTTCTTGTCGCCATCGAAAAATTTCCCAAAAACTACTCTTTGGTACAAATTATCCAACTCAAGAACCACCACTTTTAAATCAAACTGATCATCCTTACTTAAACATTCAACCCAGTCGTTGTCTGACGGAGGAAAAAGAATCGTACATTCCACCCCGAATTCAGTAAACTGAGCAACCACGGTCTTTCCCTTCGCATAACGGTCGTCTAATCGACAGGAAAAAGTACTGCCTGCTTCCAAAAAAGTAAAAGTAAATTCAGAAACCACTCCGACAAAGGGCTTTAATATTGCATCAGACTCAGAACTTAGCCTCCTATTTTCTCTTAAATCCTTTAGTGTATCGAGTAATTCACCTTTATTCACATTGGGTAGAATCATACACATAAAGATTACATTTGTACCATTATAAAATTTAAGGATTTAAGTAATGCTCTATTGCTGGGCTCAAAATTAAAAACAAATTGATAAGGATAAAACTCGGTTCTTGCCAAAAAGAAAAGTTGGCATCATGTTAAATAACCACTTGCCCGGATGGCGGAATTGGTAGACGCGCTGGATTCAAAATCCAGTTTCCGCAAGGAAGTGAGGGTTCGACCCCCTCTCCGGGTACCATTCAAAACCATTTATTGAACGCAATTATTCGCAGAGGGCGCGAGTCCGACATGCCCGCCCTGCGGGATATTATCAACTACTACATCACCCATTCGGTGGTTACTTTTGAAATGGTTGAAATGTCATTGGAAAACAGACAAACGTGGTTTACCCAATTCACAAATAATGGCCGGCATCAATTGATGGTCGCAGAAACCAATGGAGAGATTGTTGGATATGCGGCTAGTCTGCGATTCCTACTGCGACCTGCATATGCTCCTTCTGTGATGACTAGTATATATCTTCGTAAAGATCAGGTCGGAAAAGGAATTGGAGAAAATGTATACTCTACCCTCCTCGAAAATTTAAAAAATGTGGAAGGAGTCCACCGAGCTTACGGATTGGTTGTTTTACCAAACTCAGGCTCTGAAAAACTGCACGAAAAACTAGGCTTCCAAGTGGCTGGATTACTCCACGAAGGAGGATATAAATTTGGAAAGTATCATGATGTTCGAATCTACGAACATCGTCTTGGAAAGTGATTCAAAACCACTCTCTATAAGACCTTTCGAATATTAGCCTGGAAGCAGATCGCTGACTAAAGTGCGCTCCTCGTCCAATTCGTTCACAGAAGCATCAATCTTACCTCGGGCAAAATCATTGATGGCTACATTTTGAACGATTTCCCAATTCTCTCCATCAGTGCGAATAGGGAAAGAAGTAATCAAGCCTTCTTTTGTTCCGTAACTTCCATCAGAGGCAACACATACACTATTCCAGTTGCCTTCCAATGTTGGCGTGGTTAATGAGCGAACAGTATCGATCGCAGCGTTTGCAGCTGAGGCAGCTGATGAAGCACCTCGTGCTTGTATGATTGCGGCACCACGCTGCTGAACGGTAGGAATGAAATCATTTTGTGCCCACGATTCATCTGCAATCATATCGTGAGCGGGTCGGCCATCAATCTTTGCATTGTAGTAATCCGGATACTGAGTAGCGGAATGATTTCCCCAAATCGTAACATTGGACACTTCGGATACCTGAACCCCCGCTTTGGCGGCTAATTGTGCAGCTGCCCGGTTTTCATCAAGCCGAGTCATGGCAAACCAACGGTCCCTAGGTACATCAGGTGCATTATTCATAGCAATCAAACAGTTCGTATTACATGGATTCCCGACAACCAACACCCGGGCATCAGAAGCCGCGTTTGCCTGAATCGCCTTACCCTGCCCGGTAAAAATTTTTCCATTAATCCCCAGAAGGTCACCACGCTCCATTCCTGCCTTTCGAGGAACACTCCCCACGAGCAGAGACCAATTCGCGCCTTCAAAGCCTTTATTTAAGTCACATGTCGGACGAATATCCTTTAGCAGCGGAAAAGCACAATCATCTAATTCCATGCAAACCCCCTCGAGGGCTTTCATTCCAGGTTCGATCTCAATTAGGTTAAGTGCAACCGGTTGGTCGGAGCCAAAAACGGCTCCGGACGCGATACGAAAAAGGAGAGAGTAGCCAATTTGACCGGCAGCTCCGGTTACGGCGACACGGATGGGTGCTTTATCATTCATAATTTTAAAAGTTTGTTGCTAAGTTAAAATGGTGGTTAAGAAAAACGAGCTTTATCAATTACCTCGGCTGACCGTCGAAGGCAAGCCTCTGTGGTTGCCCAATCAATACAACCATCTGTGATAGATACCCCGTATTCAAGATCTTCGAGTGCACGTGGAAAGCTTTGGCTACCAGCATTTAAATGACTTTCTATCATTACAGCATGAATTGAATCGGTCCCATTTTGAATTTGACCAAGCACATCTTCGAGCACATCTGGTTGGCGGGCAGGATCTTTTTCACTGTTGGCATGACTACAATCAATCATGATTGAAGCAGGTGCGTTTGCATTACGAAGCTCATCTTCTGCCTTAGTCACATGCTCGGCCTGATAGTTAGGTCCATGGGTACCACCACGAAGGATGAGTTGACAGTCTGGATTGCCCTCGGTTGTAACCGCGGAGGCTCGGCCGTCCTCAGTAATTCCCAAAAAAGTTTGGCTCATACTCGCTGCAATTATTCCATTAACTGCAGCCTTTACATCACCAGCGGTGGCATTCTTAAATCCTATTGGCATCGATAATCCGGAAGCCATCTGGCGGTGAGTCTGGGATTCGGAAGTACGGGCACCAATCGCTGACCAACATAAAGAATCCGCAATGTATTGGGGAGTGATTGGATCCAGCAATTCAGTCGCTGTAGGGATGCCCATATCCAAAACTTCACCGAGAAATTGACGGGCAATCCGCAAACCTTCAGGAATGTCACAAGTTCCATTTAATTTAGGATCCATAATTAGGCCTTTCCATCCCACAGTGGTACGTGGCTTTTCAAAATACACCCGCATGACCAAAACCAATCGGTCCTCAAGCTCGTCACTTAACTTTGCGAATCGACTGGCATATTCTCGGCAAGATTCTAAGTCGTGAATTGAACACGGTCCAACTACAGCTAGCAGTCTACGGTCTTCCCCTTTAATTAGAGAATGAATAATTTCCCTCGACTGGCGAACCATGGCGTTTTGTTCTGGTGAACGAGGAATTTCTTCACACAGTTCAACTGGGGAAGGCAGGGCCTCGGAATTGCTAATTCTTAAATTTGTTACTTTATCCACAATCAAGCACCATAAATGGGAAGCTTGCATGAACAAGCTAAACTTTTACAATCACTCATTTTATGACCACTTTTTATTATAAATTTTCTCCGAAAGGAGTAATCCGCGTAGTAGGTGAAGATGCTGAGGACTACCTTCAAAGCCAATGGAGTATCAATATTAAAAAACTCCCCATTGGTGGAGTCCGATACGGTTTACGGCTTTCTACCAAGGGCAAGGTACTGGCTGATTCTTACTTTCTCCGTTTGGAAGAAGAAGAATTCATTCTCGTGAGTAAGGAGTGCGAGGTACAACATATTATTAATCTGTTAAATGAAAATATTGTAGCAGACGAAGTCGAGTTTTTGAATGAAACTCTAAATTGGGATTTCATTGGCCTTTGGCAAAATAATAAAAATCCAAACTTCCAAGCCATTCAATTGAAAAATCCAGGGGTGAATCAGTTTTCAAGAATTGAAAATGGATTTTTCTTTGAAGATTTCCGCGCAGCTCCCGGCACTTTTTCCATGCTCTTGCCGAAGCAACCTCAGTGGGAAGAACTTAACAAATGCACTGTTGTAACCTCATCTGAATATGAACGACTTCGGATTGAAGCTGATAAGGCTTCAATTCCATTTGAAATTGGCCCGCAGGATTTGCCTCAAGAAGGAAACCTTGAAAAAGAGGGAGTAGACTTTGACAAAGGTTGCTACCTTGGCCAAGAAGTAATGGCCAGAATACATGCAATGGGGAGGGTCAGAAGACAAACCTGCTCAGTTTTTTGGCCAAGCCACCAACTTCCTCGACTACCCTGCCCAGTATTTGCCTCAAATAAAAAGGTGGGAGAATTAAAAAGCTTGGTTAAAATTAAATCAGATAAAGCAATCGGTATCGCCCTGATCCATGAACAGGGAATAAAAACATTACAAGAAGATGGGCTCAGCTTGGAAGAATTTAATGATCACAAAATTTTTAAACTATGACAGATGAAACAGAACAGGTGACCAAAATTTTCCTAAATTTGGGAGCTGAACCAAAACTTGCACTTCAAATGGCTAAGCAATTATTAAAACGTGCTGAACAACGATCTAATGATGAAGAAGTCAGCAAAGCTGAGGCTTTAAAGGAATTACTCGAAGTCGCCGTTTATGGAGCACAAGGAATGTTAAAACCGGGTGATAATGCTCAATCTCAACAAAAAAAGCCTTTAAAAGGCTAAAAAAACAGTTTTTTTGCAAAAAAAGTTTGACCATAGGCACGAAAACACAGAGCAATAAGCTTGTTTAACTCATCTAACAATACTTCCAAACAAAAGGAAACATAAATGAACAAAGGACAATTAATCGAAGCCGTACAAAAAAAATTAGGCAAGGATACAACCAAAGCAGCAGCAGACGCAGCTCTAAATGCAGTTATTGATTGCATCACAAAGGCTGTTAAAAAAGAGCCTGTACAAATTATCGGTTTTGGAACCTTTTCGGTTGTAAAACGCGCTGCTCGTAAGGGTATCAACCCACAAACACGTGAACCGATAAAAATCAAGGCATCCAAATCTGTAAAGTTCAAGCCAGGTGCCAAGCTTAAGGCAGCTATCTAATTGCTTCACATAATACCCCTTTCAAACCCACGGGTAACCGTGGGTTTTTTTTGGAAGTTATCTAAAATAAATATTTAAAAATTCCATAATTTTTAATTTATTTTAATCCATTCTATTATGAATAACACAGTTCATGCCTTTGCTCCTGGTCGAATCGAGTTTTTAGGTAACCACCTAGATTACAATGGCGGAACCGTTCTTGGCACAGCAATTAATGCCGGAATTTATGCCGTTGCACAAATGGAGAATGAGCCCACCTTCCATTTAAGGAGCAAAAGTTTTGAGGGCTCAGTAATTTCCGGATCCATTGAAAAGCTTGAAAAATTATCAGGGGATCAAAGTTGGGGAAATTACTGCCTGGGAGTACTGAAAGTGCTTCAGGATAAAAACTTGGCTCCAACCCAAGGATTTTCCCTGACCCTGAGAACAGACTTACCCATGTCTGCGGGATTAAGTTCGAGTGCCGCAGTCGAACTGGCAACCGCTCAATGCCTTCTAGCTCTTTCAAAACAATCCTTACCCAAAGAAGAACTCGTAAACATTTGCCGGCAGGCAGAAAATGAGTGGGTTGGCTTACCATGCGGAATTTTAGATCAGGGAACATCTGCTTTTGGAGAAACTAATCGGGTTGTCCAGATCGACTGTGCCAAAGAGTCCTATTCCACCCTTCCCCTTCCTCTAAGAACCAGTTTCTGGATTTTTGATACCGGAATAAAACACGACTTAATTGACTCTCACTACGGTACACGAAACCAGGAATGTAAGGATGCTCTGACAATTATTCAGGCACTTGATGGAAGTATTGAATGCCTAACCCAGTGTCCAGTCTCTCTGCTTCAAAATATCGAAATTCCTGAAAACCTGAAAAAAAGGGCTCTACATGTAGTGGAGGAACAAGCAAGGGTCCACCGTTTCTCGGATGGTTTGCAAAACAAAAGCCTACCGCTGGAACTGGGACCTTTATTAACTGCTTCCCATAAGAGTTCATCATTGAATTTTGAGAACAGCCTCCCGGAACTTGACTTCCTAGTTGAAGAATTGCGCAAGGAAGAAAAAGTCTTTGGTGCCAGGCTAACCGGTGGTGGTTTTGGCGGAGCCGTCCTAGCCTGGACATCTCAGGATTTTTCACAGGCAGATGCGAATCTAATTGCTCTGGAATATGAAAATGAATGGAAGCATAAACCGAACTACCACTCCTTTTTACCATCAAAAGGAGCGTGCTTACTCGACCACTCTGATGTTAAACTGGTAAACTAGACAGAAACTGAGACAAGGATGCAAGGAAGCCAGCCCGGTCTTCAACATGCACATCATGTCCTGCCTTTGGCAAGACATCGACTTGGGCACTTGGAAAAAATTCTAGGATTTCAGGTTTATGTTCGGATCGTAAATAACCAGATTTCCCACCCCGTATAAAAAGGGTTGGGCCATGGAAACGATCCGATTTCTGCAATGGATTAGAAGAAAGTTGCCCAATTGATTCTCGTAAAATCGGAATGTTAGCTCTCCAAATAAAAGCGTCCTCGTGTTGTACCAGGTTCGTCAGCAAAAATTGACGGAATGCCCAGTTGGGAATGGGTTCAGATAATTGTTCATCCGCCTGTTTTCGCGAAGATAATTCCCGCAGATTAATACTAAGCAACGCATCCAAAGTAGGGGTGTGGTGCTCACGCGGATAATCCCGGGGTGCAATATCGGCCACCACTAAACTATGCAAGCGGTCTGGATAATCGCACGCAAATCGCATGGCTACTTTCCCACCCAAACTATGCCCGCACAAAATAATTTTTTGTAAATTATGGTGATCTGCGTATCGGAGCAAATCATTGGACATCTCTAAGATTGAAGTTTGCTGGTCGTGAAATGAGTTACCGTGATTTCGAAGATCAAGCGAATGAACTTGGAAGCCTTTATCCATCTCTTTGGCAACAGAACGCCAATTTCGTGATGAACCTAATAACCCATGCATCAATACGAAAGGACTTCCCCCATCTCCATGAATTTCAGAATGTAACAAGGGTGGGGATTTCAAAATAATTCAAGTTGAGAGGGATCTATTTTTTTCTGAACGGCTTTGGTTTTCCCCATAACCGGCTTTTTGACCGGAGCGGCTGACTTACTCTCACTCGCAGAAATAGAAGCTTCCACACCAGGATACTCCGAGCTAGGAAGCGGGGCCGAATCACCGTGCTCAAGAGTAGCAAGAATTTCTTTCGCCCTGCTGACCACACCTTCAGGCAACCCAGCTAAGCGGGCCACCTGAATACCAAAGGAACGACCAGAAGCACCGGGAGTGACCTGACGAACAAAAATAATTTCATCATTCCATTCCTTGACCGCGACTGAAAAATTCCGAAGACGTGGAAGAGAATGAGCCAACCGGGTCAGCTCATGGTAATGAGTCGCAAAAAGCGTTTTGGGGCCCTCTTCGCCCTGACCATGTAAATGCTCAACCACAGCCCAAGCTATGCTTAATCCATCATAGGTACTCGTCCCCCGCCCTATCTCATCCAAGATAATTAAGCTCGAGGAAGTGCAATTATTCAAAATATTGGCAGTTTCATTCATTTCCACCATAAATGTGGAATTTCCACGGGCTAATTCATCACCGGCACCGACACGAGAAAAAATTCGGTCAACCATACCCAAGCGACAACTTTTC